>NZ_JBKGYF010000017.1:0-26762 GCF_046546175.1 Methanohalobium sp.
TCCAGTGGTCTGGTCAACCAGGAACTTGCTTTATGGAAACAAGCTCCTTCCTCAACTGAAATACTGTGTATTTCAGTTAGGGAGGGGTGGTTGACACAACGCAGCTCCCAGTGCCCCTGTGATTTGCGGTTCAGCAGGCACGTAAAGTGATATACCCAGTTCTTTTTCCAGCGCTGATTTAATGGAGGTATTTTTCGCCACGCCTCCCGTGAACGCCACATTTTCTTTTAGTTCTAACTGCCGGGCCATAACCGCAACTCTTCGGGCAATACTCTCGATGATTCCTGCTGCTATATCTTGTCTTGTAAATCCTCTTGTTCGAAGCGATATAACCTCGGATTCTGCAAAAACAGTGCACATACTTGTTATATTCGCAGGTGTTTCAGAACCAATCACCAAATTGTCCAGATTCTCTATCGAAACTTCAAGTGCCCTTGCCGTGTATTCTAAAAATTTGCCTGTGCCAGCTGCGCACTTGTCATTCATAATAAAATCAGTTACTTTGCCCCTATTTACCGAGATTACTTTGCTATCCTGCCCACCGATATCAATTATCCCTTTAACTTCTGGGTACAGGTGATATACACCCATAGCATGAGTAGTAATCTCACTTATAGACTTGTCAGCAAACTGAATACTATTCCTACCATATCCTGTTGAATATACATGGTTAACATCTTTTTTGTCGATACCCGCATTGTCGAGAACTTCTTTATACGCAATTTCTGCAGCATATATGAAATCAAATTCAGTTGACCGTATGGTATGAGTAATTTTCTTACCCTCGTTGACAAGCACCGCTTTGGTAGTAGCCGAACCGGCATCAATTCCCACTGAAATCACGCAACCATCTCCATGAACGCATCCACACGGAGTCCGATATGTTCAACGTCAGAATCACTATAATCTGTCTCGATAGCTAACATTGGAATTCCTGCTTCTTTTAGGGCCTGATGTACCTTATGTTTTTCTATGTTGTAACCGTGGCAGAATTGCAGTGTATAGTATACAACTCCATCGACTTTGAATTCTCTGGCAAGTTCGAGGATGTTATCTATACGCCTGTCATTGGGACTCATGCAGGAGCAGGGTATTTTTATGTATCTTTCGGCCAATGCAAGCATTGGGTCCTTATCTTCGTCTACCATGTCCCAGAACGACCTTGTGCCGGTACAGCTTTCTTCTGCAACAATAACACCACCTTTGTTCTCTATGATTTCTGATACTTTCGTGTTACCTCCTGGCATTGGACAACCAGAAATCATTATCCTGGGACTGTGTGAACCTTCAGGTTCAACATTTTCCATTTCGCTGATAAGCATTCGAAGGTGTTCCTTTAACATATCAGGTGACAGGAAATACTGTTTCTGAAGGATTTTCAGCACATCAACACCGCTTATTGGACTTGGATCTTTTTTCCGTAGTTCATACAGCCTATGTAGAAGCTTTCGGACCTCATTGGAGGATATAATCTCCTTTTTTAAGCGTTCGGTAGTTATTTTGTTGCCTGTAAGCTGTTCCATTGCACCCTTGAATTTTTCGAGTTCAGATAAAAAATATTCCAAGGCTTCAGAAGTATCAGGCCTTTGAGGGAGGTCAATTACATAGGTTGGAACATAATTATCTAGCAATTCATACATCTTCTTCTTACTATCACATGTATTCTCAGCTACGATCATGTCTACCATACTGAATTGAGAGCAGGGTTTTACGCCTGATGAGCCATCATTGACGATTGATCCAAAAGAAGATTTCACCAAGGGGCAGATGTTTCTTGGTAAATATTGTTCTGCAATAGATATAGTGTCATTCTTGCCTCCGCAGAGTATCATACGATCAGCATCTGCTGCAAATATTATCTCATCAGGTACAAAAAGGCAAAAAGTACCTACAGATTTCTTCCCCGATTTCTTTTCATCTGATACTTGGCGAATACGCTCTTTATATGAACTTTTGAGATTTTCGAGACTTTTGAAATTACTCATTTTTCTCATTAAACGTTGATATCTTATACATATTAAGTCTTTTGCGAATTAGAATGGTACTGTCCAGTTCTGAATAAAAGAACGCCGACTACAAAATTTCGAAGAACATAGCACACAGGGAAGTTATCACTGTTTCTAATGCCCTTCTTTAGTTTCCGTTAGTCGAAGTTAAGAAATGGAAGGACAAGCCAACTGATTTATTAGTTGGTCGCTGACATCTCCAAATTTGTGATACCAATACACTAAAATATCCCATAGAAAGAATTAGGATATATGAAATCAGTTTGTTTTTGCGGGGAGATACATCAACCATTCACGATGAAGTGGTACTGGCCAGCTTACGAATATACCAGACCGGACATCGACAAATATTTCGATTTGTCGCAGGTATATTCAATCTTTGAAAAGATGAGTGATGACATCATACATACAAACGAGTTCATTAAAGAACTTGTAAAAAGTGATGGTAAATTTTCATTCAACATTTCCGGTACATTCCTTGATATGTGTAAAAGATGGAACACTGATGCGATTGATTCATTCAAGGAGCTCTCAGATACCAGAAGTATCGAATTCGTTTCATCTCCCTATTACCATTCTCTGAGTAGTTTATATCCAGAATTCTCAGAATTTCAGGACCATGTGAAAAAACACCGGAATGAAATCAATAATTTTTTTGGACAAAACCCAAAAACTTTCATAAATTCTGAATTGCTCCTATCAAATCAGCTGGGAAAAATTCTGAAAGAATTGGGTTTTGAATGTATGATTTCAGAAGGGTCTTCGAATCTGATTGAAGGAAATGATCCGACATATGTATATGCTAACCACTTACCGGTCCTTCTCAGACACATTGACTTAAGCGAAGATATTGAAAACCGGTTTTCTGATAAATCATGGACAGGATACCCATTAATTGCAGACAAATTCGCGTCATGGATCAATAACATGGAAGGGGATGTAGTTGTCATATATTTCAATTATAACAGTCTTGCAAGGCATCATGAATATGAGAGTAATATATTCCAGTTTATCAGAAAGCTACCGGAAAGTCTGAGAAAATACAATATAGAGATGGTAACACCCTCAGAAGCAGCTCAGAAGTATCTAAAGATAAAACTGGACAATCTTAACACTGAAACCACTGCGCGTTACGGTATGGATAGCCTTACAGGCAATCATATCCAGAACATTTATCTGTGTGAGTTGATGAGGATTAATAATGATTTTCAGAAGATAAAGGGTGCGCCTAATTATAATTTTTTGAAACAGATATATGGATACCTCCAGCAGAGTGATATACTGATGGATATGAATTATACAAACCTACCTCTGGCTTATGAAAGAGGTGTCAATAACTTTTCTATTCTTTCGGATTTTAGACGTGCTGTTATTGAGACAGAAGGAGAAATTAAAAAGATGGGGGTCAAACAATGACTTCTGTATGTCCTTATTTCCAGATACATCAACCTTATCGACTCAGATGGTTCTGGCCTGATGATATGAGTGGTTTTTATAGATATTTTGATTACGCTGCTAACAAAGAAATATTTGAAAAAGTTGCAAACAAATGTTATCGTCCGACAAATAATTTATTACTTGACTTAATCGATGAATACAATGGGGATTTTAAATTCAGTGTTTCTATAACGGGTACACTCCTAAGCCAGTGTGACAATTGGGGAAGTGATGTACTGGATACTTTCATACAGATGGCAGATTCTGGCTGTGTGGAATTTCTGGATGAGACGAATTATCATTCACTTGCGGGTTTGTTTGAGGACAGTTCCGAATTTATAGAGGAAATCAAAGAGCATCACAAAGTTATAGAGGACCTCCTTGGTGTAAAACCGAAAGTGTTCAGGAACACCGAACTGATTTACAATAACAATATAGCAAAGACGGTGTCTGATTTAGGGTACAATGCAATACTGACAGAAGGTGTGGATAACCTGCTTGGATGGCGTTCACCGAATTATGTATACAGGGCGGATGACAGTGGTCTTCCGGTGTTGATGAGAAACTATCAGTTAAGTGACGATATTGGGTACCGTTTTTCAGCACGATGGTGGAGTGAATATCCCCTTACAGCTGATAAATGGGCATCATGGGCATCAGATGCAAAAGGTGATACATTAAATATATTTATGGATTATGAAACATTTGGTGAACACCAGTGGGAGGAGACCGGTATCTTCGATTTTATACGTGCGTTTCCTGGAGAAGTATTAAAAAGAGACCTTTCCTTCAACACACCTTCTGAAGTGGTTGATATGTATCCATCAGTAGGAGACATCGATGTAGGTGATTTTTCCACGATTTCATGGGCGGATATGGAACGGGATACCAGTGCATGGCTTGGAAACGACATTCAGAGAAGGTGTTTTGAAGAAGTAAAACATCTGGGTCCCTATGTTAAAAAGACAGGGGAAAATGAACTGATACAAATCTGGAAACATCTGCTGACCTCAGACCATTTCCATTATATGTGCACCAAATGGATGGGTGACGGTGATGTTCATGCATATTTCAGTGTATATTCGTCACCCTTTGATGCTGCCGTAAATTACATGGCAATCATCATGGATTTTAAAGCGGAAGTATTCAAAAGACTGAATAATTTATCGGGGGAGTGACCAATTTAAATGACACATAACCTTGGTACATTTTTTAGTAAAGAAGATAAAGGATATTTTGTCTGGTTCAAGATATATTACACCGATACACCGGAGTCACAGACTGACATTGTAAATCTTTTTGCTTCTGAAGATATGGATATCAGATATGGATACCTTGATAATACCGAATATAAAGATAAAGGAAAATATGTCCTGTTTGCACGTGTTAAAACTGACACCGATATAAACGAATTTTTGGGCAAACTTAAAAACCTTGAAGTGGTTTTGAATATAGAACATCACGTTTTGCAGGACAGTACACTGCACTCACTGGATTATCCACTTCAACTACTCGGTGAAAGAGCCATCATTGCCCGTGCAACAACATTTGTGGATATTGTCCGGATTATAAAGGAAAATGTATCTGATTCCAGCGGATTGCTGATGGTCAGTGGTCTCAATGGCGGCATCCATGCTGCCAGATACATAAAAACAAAAATAAATATCGACAAAAACAATCTTGCAGATATTTTAAAAGAATTGGTTACAGCTGCAGGTTGGGGGTTACTGGATATGGATCTTGATTTTGATACATTAAACGGGAAAATCTATTTCATGAACTGTTTTATTGCCGAATCATATGGTGAAAGCGAACGTCCTGTATGTGAATATATAAGCGGATTTTTTTCCGGATTTATTACAGAATCACTGGGAGAACCTGTCCATGTCAGAGAAATAAGGTGTAAATCCATGATGAGCACTGACCTCTGTGAACATATGATATCAAAAGCACCACAAGGTATAAAACCCGAACACATCCTTAGAGGAGAACTGCCTTGATTAAACAACCAAACGTAATTCTTGGTAATCAACATCTGCTCGTCACAATGGGAAGCAAAGGAGAGATATTTGGATTTTTTTATCCAAGAAGGGATTATGCGCAGAATATGGAAGATTCGGTAGCCTGTATCCATGACGGTTCGCATCTCATGTGGACAAATAGTTTTGAGTGGACTGCAAAACAGGAGTACCTTGAAGATACCGACATTGTATCCACTGAACTTTCTCATGAATCAGGTCTTAAAATTTCAATCCTTGACTTTATACATCCTGAAGCACCATTTTTAGTCCGTAAATACAGAATATCTTCAACCAGAGGGTTTCATGGTAAATTTTTCTACTACATGAATCTTGATGCTGGTGAAATGGAAAAAAAGAACGCAGCTTTTTGTGACCCCGATGAAAAATTATTTGTCCAGTACTGGAGGGATTTTCATATCGGTCTTACCGGGGTTCCCGGTTTTGACGACTGGCAGGTCGGTAAGATGATGGGAACCATCTGGTGGATGAATGCCAAATATGATATGGAAGATGGAGTACTGCAAAAAAACCGGGAAGATATTGGAAAACTTAACAGTGCAGTTGGATGGGACCTTAACATTAAGAAAAATGGGTCATCTGAGATTACTGTGTTGATTGGTGCTGCCAAAGGGAGGACCCAGTTATATAAAAGGATGCATGAAATCTGTTCCCAGAAGATAGATGATATGTTTGAAAACACCAAAGATAACTGTATTACGTGGCTGTCTGGAAGAAATGTTTTAAGTTTATCCGGGATGAATAACGATAAAACAACCCAGAAAACATTACTGGATGCATATAACCGCTCACTACTTACACTGAAACTTTTGAATGACCCAAAACATGGTTCTTTCATCGCAGCTCCTGAATTTGATTCAAATTTTGAGATGTGTGGAGGTTATGGGTTTTGCTGGAACAGGGACGCATCAGAAGTACTTGCTTCGCTATTGCATTCAGGATACCCTGGATACTGTGAACATTTCCTGAACTGGTGTAAAAGTACCCAGTTTTCAGATGGTTCGTGGTTTCAGAGATACTGGATTGATGGTAACATAGCACCCGCTTGGTGTAACTTCAAAAATACCACCCAGATAGATGAAACCGGGTCAACCCTTCAATTGATGGATATTTACTATCAGTCGATTGAAGGTGTGAAAAAAGCCGATTTCCTGTATGGAATGTGGGTTACAGTATTGCATGGTGCGGAATACCTCATGAAACGAAGTGCTAATGGCCTCCATGAACCCTGTATCGATTTATGGGAAACTTTCCCGGGCATCTTTAGTTATACTAATGCTTCTGTATATGCTGGACTTTTAAGTGCTGCTCATCTGGCAGAAGAATATGATGAATCAGGGCTTGCAAAACGTTGGTCTAAAAGAGCGGAAACTATCAAGAAAAACACACTTGAAAAACTCTGGATTGATGAAGGATACTTTGCAAAGGGAATCATCGATGAAAAACTGGACACAACAGTTGATGTCAGTATTCTGGGTACATTTGTTCCATTCAATATGCTAAACCCGCAAAATCCTGATGAGAGAGACATGATATATACCATAATTGCAACGATTGAAGAGAAACTGAAATCAAAAATTAACGGTTATTACGGTATCAGAAGATATGAGA
This sequence comes from Methanohalobium sp., assembly GCF_046546175.1. NCBI lineage: Archaea > Methanobacteriati > Methanobacteriota > Methanomicrobia > Methanosarcinales > Methanosarcinaceae > Methanohalobium > Methanohalobium sp. The sequence continues at coordinate 7,094 of NZ_JBKGYF010000017.1, forward strand.
ATGATAATTACATCGGAGGAAATCCCTGGATTGTAGCAACATTATGGCTCTCAAAAACCATGCTCTCTCTTGCAAATACCCTGAATGATGAAAAAGGTACAGAAAAAGAAAGGCAGCAATTCATAGAAAAAGCTGTTGAATATATAAAATGGTCCACCAGAGGTACAACAAGTACCGGGTTATTGCCGGAACAGGTGGATAAACATAACGGTCAGCCTGCATGGGCAATACCACTGGGATGGAGTTGTTCTCTAATGATTGATAATCTACAGCTTCTGGATTCTGTATTCAAATAACTGGATGGTTCACATGTACGAATTTAAGCCGGCTGATTTTTTGGATTATGAATCAGGTATTAAGAAGGAATGGATAATTACCAACGGAATTGGTGGATATGCATCATCTTCTATCATAGGAGCAAATACCAGAACCTATCACGGGCTATTGGTTGCAGCTTTAAATCCCCCTGTTGATAGAACTCTCATGCTATCCTCTATTGATGAAGAGATACATATCAATGATAAATTCCATGAACTTGCAACCCATAGATTTCCGATGACTGTCCATCCTGAAGGGTATGGATATCTTAAGCGAGTATCGTTTAATCCATTTCCTGCTTTTGAATATCAGACAGAAAACATCAAAATCGTTAAACAGATTTTCATGGAACATGGTAAAAACACCACCATAACCAGTTATCAAATAACCTGTGACATAGATAATGCTACTCTTAAATTAATCCCGCTTGTAAACCTGCGAAATTTCCACCATACTATAAAATCCGGGAATATTGAATTTGAGCAGGATTCTGGTAAAAGCGGTACAAAAATAACTGGAAAAGGCACTTCATTCAATCTGTATTCAAATGCGAAATATCATCCTGAAGGTACATGGTATTACAATGTTGAATATGATATAGAACGATACCGAGGACTTGAATATCAGGAAGACAATTATAACCCGGGATTTTTTGAAATTGAACTTGAAAAGGGTGTAAACCATGTGTTTGTTGTTGCATCCACCAATGAAATTTCAAAACTAGAAAAAGACGATATTGATGGAATTTATTACCGGGAAGTTAAAAGAATCAAATCACTTGGTTCTGGACTTAATGAGGATTTCATATCCTGCTTGTCAAAAACAGCAGATTCGTTTGTTGTAGATAGAAAATCCACTGAATCAAAATCCATAATAGCCGGATACCACTGGTTTTCTGACTGGGGCAGAGATGCCATGATATCATTACCCGGATTAACCCTTGTCACCGGACGTTTCGATGATGCGTCCAGTATTCTTACAGGTTTTGCTGATAACTGTAAGTACGGTCTGATTCCAAACCGGTTTGCTGATACAGATGAAAATAGTCCGGATTACAATACTGTGGACGCATCACTCTGGTTTATACATGCGGTTGGAAAATACCTTGAATACACAGGCGACCTTGAAACAGTCAGAAACCTGTGGGGTACAATTGCAGAAATTATCCATTATTATATCCACGGAACCAGTTTTAACATCCGGATGGATAAGGACGGTCTGATAAAACATGACGGACAGCTTACTTGGATGGATGCAAAGGTTGGAGATATTGAGGTGACACCAAGGAAGGGGAAGACCTGCGAAATCAATGCTTTGTGGTACAATGCTTTAAAAACAGCATCATCTATTGCAGAAAAACTGGGAATACAACATAAAGAATATGACAATACTGCTGAGATGGCTAAAAACAATTTCATTGATGCATTCTGGAATGAAAAAGATGGATGTCTTTTCGATTGTATCAATATAGATGACTACGGAGCGGTTAACAAAGACCCATCCATACGGTCAAATCAGATATTTGCGGTTTCACTTCCCTATACAATGTTACCGTCTGACAAGGAAATGATGATTGTTGAGAAGGTGGAACAGGATTTATTGACACCCCTGGGACTCAGAACACTGTCACCTAATAATGAAAAATACATAAGTAGATATCAAGGTGACCCCTATGAACGTGATTTTGCCTATCACAATGGAACGGTGTGGCCCTGGCTTATAGGCCCTTTTATATCAGCCTATTTAAAAGTTAACAACAATTCAGCTGAAAGCAGGAAGCATGCACATTCATTACTGCTTGGGTTTGAGGAACATTTAAAAGAATCAGGAATTGGGACAATATCAGAGGTGTTTGATGGAGACTATCCTCATAACCCGGGTGGGTGTATATCCCAGGCATGGAGTGTCGCAGAAATCCTGAGAGCATACATTGAAAACTTTGAAAGGTTTAAAAAATCTTAATGTATATATTTTCTACAAATCGGGACGGGGAGCTAGAATAACTAAACAGGAATGGGTAAGACTTGTATTCTGCTCTATTTCTTGATTACTTCATTGATTCTTATCTCCATGACAGGGTTAAATACAACTTTCTCTGTCAGGAAGCGCATCTATTAGCAAAAGACATGAACTGGGAACAATTTACCATGGAATACTATGAACTACTCAACGATAAAAAAATAACCTGAGTTGATGACATGTCAGAAATCAGAAAACATTATTTTCTGGATGAATACTGCATAATTGCAACTGAAAGAGGAAAGCGCCCTTCAGATTTTGCATCAGCAAACGTATCCGGAAAACAGACAGAACCACATGGTCATGATTGTGTATTCTGTGCAGGAAACGAAGCTAAAACTCCACCTGCATCTGCTGTCTACAGATCAGGTGAGATTTTAAAGGATACTGAAAATGAAAGAGTAACAGGATGGTGGGTTAGGTGTATCCCGAATCTATATCCTGCCCTTTCTCCAAATCCTGGTTCTTTGGAACAAGATGATTTTAACTGGCAGAAGTTTGAAGGATACGGATACCATGAGGTTATTGTTGAAACACCTGTACATAATAAAAAAGTATCAGAATCTTCAGATGACGAAATAAAATTGCTCATGCAGGTATACCGAGACCGTACTACCCATTACGAATCAAAAAAAGGTATTGTATATACATCTCTTTTTAAAAACTGGGGTGAAAAATCCGGTGCTTCTATCAATCATACACATTCCCAGTTGATTGCTCTGCCATTCATGCCGCCTAATTTGAAAATTGAACAGAACACTATTGACAATGCAACCAGGTGTCCATATTGTGATATCGTTGAAAAAGAGAAAAATTCCAGACGGCTGCTCTATAACAATGAAGATATTATTGTTATAGCACCGTTTTTTTCAAAAACCCCATTTGAATTATGGATACTTCCTAAAAATCATTTCAATCATATGATCAACTTTACAGATGACTTGTTGTCCCAATTGGGTGATGCATTGCGGTTTGCAGTTTATAGTCTTGAAAAAACGCTTGGATCAATATCTTATAATTATATGTTCAACCAGATACTTGCCGATAGCTCATATCATTTTAATTTAAAAATCCAGCCGGTTTTATCAACTATTGGTGGATTTGAGAAGAATACTGATATCTATATTAATACTATACCCCCGGAAGATGCTGTTAATTACTTTAAAAATTCAATTTGATTTTTAAATCTCATTTTTAATCATAAATATATAATTTAAGCATATTAAATAATTTTTTATAAAGATAAATAAAACCCGATTTTTTTTAGCATCGGGCATAGGAAATGGTCATAAAAATATAAGTACTTTGCTAAATGATTGTATCGTGAAGTAGATATGGCTTATACCAGCAAGGTTGATGCACTGGCGTTAGAACCGATAAAGATACAAAAAAAATATCTTGGTAAAAGATTTAAGAGAGGAATCTTCCAGTCATCTACTGGCAGGCTGATCAATGCCGATATTAATGGTGCATTGAACATCTTAAGAAAGGTACTCGGCGATTCCCTTGCAGGGATAGCTGATATTGGGGACGTGAACTCTCCAGAGATAACTTTGTAAATTGAAAATTTATAAATATCTTTAAATCTTTGATTTAAAGAGTAAGGCTTTCATGGTAAACTTCTTCCGAAGTCGCTGAGTCTTTAGCTCAACGGTAGTTCACTTTTGATTTCAATTTAGGATATAACTTATACTATAAATTGCAATTTTGCTCTAATTAAAACCTGAAAATCTACAAGTGTGGTGAATATAATGCAAATTTCAAGATGGTACAAAATATTAGGATTATCATTACTACTGACCTCAATTCTCTTTTATACACTGGAATATATTATCTTCCAGGACCCAAAACATCTGTTCAACTTCATGATTGCAAAACTTGCGTTCCTTCCTATAGAAGTGCTGATTGTCACCATGGTAATCCATCAGATACTGTATGATATGGATAAACGTCAGAGACTGGAAAAATTGAACATGGTTATAGGTACATTTTTTAGTCAGGTCGGTACCCAATTATTGATCTATTTTTCTGACTGGGACCCAAACCTTGAAGAGATCAAAAAGAACCTTGTAATATCCAAAGAATGGACTGATGCTGATTTTATAAATGTTAAAAACCAGCTCAAAAATTATGAATATACTATAGATATCAACAGAGTGGATTTAAAACATCTTCGGAATTTGCTTATGGAGCACAGGGATTTTCTGTTACGATTGCTTGAAAACCCAAACCTTCTGGAACATGAAACATTTACCGAAATTTTAAGAGCGGTATTCCATATGACCGAAGAACTTATCAGTAGAACTGAGCTTGATAACCTTCCAGAATCCGACCTTGACCATCTTAGGATAGATATAGAACGAGTATATGGAAAACTTGTTCTTGAATGGCTGGATTATATGGAGTATATGAAGGACAACTATCCATATCTTTTCTCACTTGCCATCAGGAAAAACCCATTTGATGAAAGTGCATCACCTGTTGTAAGATGATTGCACTTTCTATTATTTTTGACCTTAATGATGGAAACGCTTTTAAATATGAGAATGTGATAGATGAGCTAAATACCATACCAGACCTAATCCCAATAATTGTTTATCAGTGATTATCATGCTTGAGGATGAATATCAGCTTAATTTTTTCCATGAAAATGGATTTGTCAGGAAACAGTGTCCCAAATGTGAAAGTTTCTTCTGGACACGTGACCCTGATAGAACTACTTGCGGAGACGCACCTTGTGACACATACTCGTTCATAGGCAACCCTGTTTTTGAAAGACCATATGAATTGAGAGAGATGAGGGAACATTTTCTCAAATTTTTTGAAAACAGAGGACATATACGTGTCAATAGATACCCTGTTGCAGCTGTATGGAGGGAAGATATTCATCTTACAATAGCATCTATTGCCAACTTTCAACCGTTTGTAACATCTGGTCAGGTACCGCCACCGGCAAACCCTCTGACAATTTCCCAGCCTTGTGTACGCCTATCAGATCTGGACGCAGTGGGACGCAGCGGAAGACATCTTACACTCTTTGAAATGATGGCACACCATGCTTTCAATACAAAGGACAATGAAATTTACTGGAAGGAAAAAACTGTAGCCCTCTGTGACGAATTCCTGAATTCCCTTGGTGTAGACCCACTTGCTGTAACATACAAGGAAGAACCATGGGCAGGTGGCGGCAATGCAGGAGCATGTCTTGAAACACTGGTGGGAGGTCTTGAGGTTGCCACCCTTGTATTCATGAATTTGAAACAGTCAAAAGACGGTGACATCATAATCTATGGTGAACCCTATGAGAAAATGGACAACTATATCGTGGATACTGGCTATGGTCTTGAAAGACTGGTCTGGGCTTCCAAAGGGTCACCAACTATCTATGATGCTATATTCCCATCGGTTGTCAATGAATTGATGGAATATGCAGGTCTTGAACATGAACTGGAAGACTCTGAATATTCTGAACTGCTGTCCCAGAACGCCCGGTTTGCAGGTCTTATGGATGTAAGTGAAAAAGCCAACCTGAGAGAACTTCGAAAACAGGTAGCCACCAGCATCGGAACCACTGTTGAAAAACTGACATCCATAATGGAACCGGTGGAAAAGGTCTATGCAATAGCAGACCATACCAGATGTCTCACGTTCATGATTGGTGATGGTATAGTGCCATCCAATGTCAAGGCTGGTTACCTAGCAAGACTTGTTTTTAGAAGAACTACACGTATGATGCGTGAACTTGGTATGGACGTACCCATATATGACATTATTCAAATGCATATCGATAAACTTCAGGAATTTCCTGAATTTGAAGACCGTTCCGAATTGATAGAAGATATCATCCACCATGAAGATGAAAAGTTCGAAGAAACCCTAAACCGCGGGATCAAAATGATTCAAAAACTGGCCAAGCAGTACAAGAAAAAGAATGATAAAATACCACTTGACCAGTTAATTGAAATGTATGACAGTCACGGAATTCCACCTGAAATTGCTGAAGAAGTCGCAGAAGGCATGGGTGTTGAAGTAGAACTTCCTGATAACTTCTATTCAATAGTAGCAGATAGACACAGCAAGGTAGAGGAAAAAGAAAAACCCAGATTACCGTTCGAGGAAAGAATTTCCAAGCTTCCACAGACAAAACTGCTGTTTTATAACGAACCTAATCGTATGGAATTTGAAGCTGTCGTGCTGGATGTTTTTGATAACTACATCGTTCTGGATCGAACACTGTTCTACCCAGAAGGTGGGGGACAACCTGCAGACCATGGTAAGATTGTCGCTGATGATGATGTCGCAAATGTAATCGATGTCAGGAATATAAAAGGTGTCGTGATACATAAACTCGAGGATGTCGAGAGTGAATTACACCTTAGAAAAGGCGACCTTGTTACCTGCAAGATTGATGAGAAACGGCGCATAGCCCATGCCAGACACCATACGGCAACACATATAGTAAATGATGCTGCAAAGAAAGTACTCGGAAACCATATCTGGCAAGCAGGTGCCCAGAAATCCGAAGACCGTGCACGTCTTGACCTGTCACATTATAAACGTATAAAGAGAGATGAAATTAAACAAATCGAATTAATTGCAAACGATACTGTGATGGAAAACAAGCGTGTTGTTACTGAATGGGTAAACAGAAATAATGCTGAAAGACAATATGGTCTGAGCGTGTACCAGGGTGGTGTACCCTCTGGTAAAAAACTGCGAATTCTTAAAGTAGGTGATGATATAGAAGCATGTGGCGGTACTCACTGCACATATACCGGTTACGTGGGTCCGATCAAGATATTAAAATCAGAACGCATACAGGATGGTGTGGAACGTCTTGAATTCTCTGCAGGAGAAGCTGCTATAAAATCAATGCAGGAAATCGAGGATACATTACATAATTCATCAGAAGCATTACGTGTTTTACCAGAACATCTACCAAGTACAATCGAACGTTTCTTTGAAGAATGGAAAGGTTTCAAAAAGGAAAATGCAAAGTTAAAGGAAGAACTTGCAAATATACGTGTGCAACAGATGATACAGGACGCCATAATCTACGATGACACACATATCATCGCCCAAAAAGTACCTAATTCAGACAACAAAGAACTCCAGAACATGGCAGGAGAACTTACCAAAAACAACAGCACCGTAGCATTACTCATCAGTGACTACAATGGTGTAAAAATAGCTGCATCTGCGAGCAAGGATGCTGTAGATAAAGGTATAAACATCGGTAAAATAGTTAAAGATATATCAGCCATCGTTGGAGGCGGTGGAGGAGGTCGTTCTGACATGGCACAGGGTGGTGGAACGGATATAACCAAAATCGATGAAGCACTAAACATCGGTATTAAAAGAGTAAAAGAGCAGCTGTAAAATTATTGTCTGCTGAAGGTAGAATACCCTTATGTTTTTAACATCGCATCAAATGTGGTAATTAACAAAATTCCATCATCATGAAAACAATTCCCAAACATTAATATGAAAATAAAACAAATTATATACCGTATATAACAATTCAGGGTTAATATGGAATCCGATGAAACTCAGGAAATCATAAACACTCTTCGTAATGAACTGATTTCGAAAAGTACACTGTTTCTGGCACCTGTTGGTGTTTCAAGTGAGAGGATAATCTATTTTTATATATACAATGTACTTGAAAACGACCCTGAACAAACCGTTGTGTGGCTTTCACTGAAAAAACCAAGGAGCAAAGTCCTAGATACCTTTGATGAGTACGGTTTCGATGTCGAAAAATACTCTGATCGTCTTTGTTTCATCGATATTAAAAAACCCGGAAAAGAGCCCGAAAAAAATACCCTGTACTGCGACTCACAGACCGATTACACAAAAATGGGTTCCCATATTTCCAAACTGTTCAAAGAACACCCTGATTCTATTCTTGTCATCGATGATATGAATACATTGACAAAAGACAACCTACAGGTTGTGGAAAACTTTATTAAATTCGTTGAAAAAACCGTTAATAACAATAACGGTAGTATAGTAACCATCCTCGGAAAAAACACCCTGAGCTCTGAAAATGAAGGTCTGATTAAATCGTTTTTTGATGTTGTCATCGATATTACAAGCAGTGGAGAAATGCATGCTGAAATAGGATTGAAAAGCCTGCATGTATCATATACTATAAGTGACGGCAAAATCAATTTTGAATACGTACAGAAGAAAATCAAAAGAGAACGGTTAAAAATCCTGATAGTGGATGATGAACCAGATATACCCGAACTTATAAAACTCTCACTATCCAATGAACCATATGATTTTATTGTCGCCTACAGCGGTGAACAGGCTGTAGACATGGCAATGCAAGAACTTCCTGATTTGATTCTGCTTGATATAATGATGCCTGATATGGACGGTTATGAAGTTGTGGAAGAATTAAATAAAGATAAATCTACTGTGGATATAGCAATTATCATGGTGTCAGCAAAAACCAGAGTTGAGGATAAATTGAAAGGTATGGAACTTGGGATCGATGATTATATATCCAAACCATTTGATGAGCGGGAACTGAACGCAAGAATAAAAATGGTTATGAAGAGATACGGCTGGAAAAAACTTTAATAATTTTTTCTTTTCAACATTTGATAATTCATTCTTCTAAGTTTATAATTTTGAGTTTCTGTAGAAATCCTGCTGAATTAAATATCAACCAGTTTAATTCATAAAATTTTACCGATATTTTTAAATTACATTTAAAAATATTATTGAATCATACATCCATCTGGATATTCAGCTTTCCTGCAAAGCCAATTTTGAATTGTCGTTTTTGATTTTAGAAATAATTTCTATGTTCTAGCTTGTACACAATTTATTTTTTATTAATTTTAAACCGCTATCAAGGGCCAAATTTTAACTACTACATTTCAAAAAATATGCTCATATGTTGAACACAAATAAAAATATATATTAGAACCAATTTATTTTATGTAGTCCATTATAGACCTTTTAGATCCGAAAAATAAAAATATATATAAAAGGTAATACAGTTTTAATTGTGACTGAGAATGTATGGCTGGATTCAAAGATAAATTGAAAAATTTGGTCCCCGGTAAGGGTAAAAAGGGTTCTGAAGGACAGAACAATTCACCGTTTTCACAGGAACCTCAGAATTTTGGAGATGTTCCTGACCTATCTGAACTCACGGATGAACAATCTACTGATGGTCCACCCGCTTTTGGCGATGTACCAGATTTAGAGGAAGGTAGCCCCTTTGACCCAGGCGCCTCATCGGGACAATCCAGTCAAGTGAACAGTGAACAGGTTGAGAGCAATACACAGAAGATAAAAACAGTGGAATCCAGGCTTTCTAAGGTAGATGCCAATATAACTACTGTTCAGAGAGAGAGTCAGGAATTAAAAAAGACAGTTGATAAAATCGACCAGAGTGTTGTAGAACTTTTATCACTCTATGAAATCGTCTCCAACCAGGTAAACCCGTTTGTCGGGGACAATGAAGGCGGAAGTGAATACATAGAACGTTTTGAAAAAAATGAAGAGCGCATAAATGAAATCGGCAATTATGCGACAATGATTAGAAACGATCTTGACGCGCTTTACCAAAAATTTGATACTCAGGGCATCAATAAACTCCATTCAAAAATAGATGAACTTTCATCAAAAACAAATGAGTTATTTGAAAAATATGATGAGTTGAACGAAAACTTATCCTCCCTGAAACAATACACAGAAAAAATATCAGACCGTGTGGATATACTGGAGAATATCGATTTATCAAATGTGTATGAACCTTCAGAAAAACAATTTGGAGATATATACCAAGACGAAGAAGAAAATGTAGAAAAATCCTCTATAATCTTGGATTCTATAGGAAATGATCCTACTACAGTGATTGCAATTTTAAACTGGATCGAGTACCTTGTTGAACGTGTGGGAAGCAATAACCTCCAGGATGCACTGGAATATTACGTGAACATCGGCTGGATAAGTGAAGAAGTACTTACTGATATACTAAACTATGCAAAGGGTATGGAACACTATGTTGAAAAAGAGGATTGGGCATTGACTCCTGATGACCATACTAAATCATTCATGTTTATCGAACGAATGAGTGGTCACAGGATGGATAACAGTCAAGTGGACCATAATATCGATGATGATTTATCCAAAATCAAAAAAGAGGTCTAAGTTTTATGGGATTTGAAACTGCAGCAGTAGTAGCCATTTTTTTCGTATCCGCTGTAATACTGGGCACAACTGCATATACAGTGGTAAGCGCTTCAGAAGAAAGAATCAATGAAGCTAAAGACCTAAAACATGATATGCAGGCAAAAAACCTGCAGACCGATATTAACATCATAAATACAACAATTGATAACTCCAGCAATTCATATGACCTTACTGTTACGGTTTCAAACACTGGAAGTGTTACCCTTGATTCGGAGGAATTAAACGTAATAGTTAACGGAAATATCTGTTCATATTCTTATAAATCACCTACAACCTGGACACCGGATGAAACAAAAAATCTGACAATCAATAATATCCCTACAGATCCTAAAGACGAACATCGGGTTAAAGTGACAGCAGAAAACGGAATCGCAGATTATGCAACGTACCCTATTTAAAATTTACAAAAAACGGTGACTTAAATGCAAGATGAAACATCCGCGTTACATTTATTTTTAAATGATGAAAACGGGGACACTGCTGTAACACATATGATATTTTTCATAGCAGCTGTTATTATAGCTGTGGGTGTTGTCGGTGCACTGTCAACAAATGTCCAGTCCATAATGGGTGCCACATCCGAAAATAGTGAAGTAGTATCTGACCAGTTAAAAACCGATATCACAATTATAAGTGACCCTGAAGTTATTCCTTATAACACTACATCTGATTATTATACGTTTTACGCTAAAAACACCGGTAAATCCGATATTGCACCTGAATATGTGGATGTTATTCTGGACGGGGAGTATATACAGGGTAAAAACCTGAACATGAGTTTACAGGATAGTCCAGGTGTATGGAAGCCATCAGGTGTGATTATTATTAATGTGACTACCGGTGATCCACTTGACCCTGGAGACCACAGATTAAAAATTACTACTGACAACGGGATTTCTGATACGATAGATTTTAAAACCTGAGGATATAAAATGGTAAACCTTCATTCTTTCCGGATTTCAAGGGATAATTTTAATGAGAAGCTGGGTAGTGGATTTCCTGAGGATTCCCTTGTATTGATTGAAGGGTATAGTGGGTCAGGGAAAAGTATAATCTCCCAGAGAATCGCCTACGGGTTAATCGAGAACGAAACAAGTGTGACCTATATATCTACCCAGATGACAACCAAGGGCTTCATCAACCAGATGTATTCCCTTGATTATCAGATATCAACACATCTTTTAAACGGCAATCTGCTCTATATTCCGGTAATACCGCTGGTAAAAAACACAAGACAAAACATGGATTTTATTCAAAGGCTTATTAATGCTGAAGACCTGTTTGAAAAGGATGTGATAATTGTTGATACGATATCTTCTTTGATTAAAAACAGTGTCAATAGTGAGAAATGTTTTGACCTTGTCTCGTTTTTCAAAAAACTCAACGGACTGAACAAGACGATTATCATGACAATCGAGCCCGACAGTCTGGATGATGAAATCTTCACCATGCTCCGCTCATCTTCAGACATCAATTTATCCCTTAATGTAAAACAGATGTCAAACCAGGTTAGAAGGACATTGATTGTTAATAAATTTATAGGTGCACAGGGACCTATAGGAGATATTATAGGTATCAGGATAGAACCAAGGGTAGGACTTGTTGTAGAAATTGCGGCTGTTTCCTGATATCATCTTTTAAAAAACGGTTATGAGGTAATAAAGTGGCAGAAATTGATCCTGAATTTAAAAAATCGCTGCAGAGAAACCCTCACCTTGCTGAGTATATCAAAAAATTCCAGAAAAAAACAGGCAGCATTCCAGAATTCAGGGTAAATCTGGATAGGGATATATCTGTGGAAAATGTCAATATCATTCTGCCTGTTGGAGACCCGGTGTTTATCCATCTTTATGGAACTCCTCAAATGGGTCAGGCTCGGTATTATGCTATAGAACCGACCCTGTCATCCAGTGAAAATAAAAAATATGAAGCTGTGATGAATTCCATACTTGAAAAATCCGCAAAAAAACCTGTTCCTGAGTCTGAAAGTGAACTCAAAGACCTCATAATAGAACTAATGAACGAATCAGTAGATGTAGGTTCAGGCGGTGAACTCCCGGAAGAAAAAGGAAAACTTGGTGTTCTGTATAAACTGCTACCAACTACTGAAAATATACCCCTGGACCAGACCGAGTACAACAAACTCCTATACCATATTGAAAGGAATGTCATAGGTTCCGGACCTCTAGAACCCGTTGTAAGAGACCCCTATCTGGAAGATATCCACAGTATTGGTATAAATGGTGTATACATAGTTCATAAAATTCTGGACATGATTAAAACAAACATTAATTTTGAGGACGAAGCAAGGCTTGATGACTGGTTCAGAAGTATGAGTGAGCGTATTGGAAGACCTGTAAATGATGCCAGCCCTATATCAGATGGTGCCCTTCCTGACGGGTCACGTATCAACATGATATATAGTACCGATATAAGTTTGAAGGGCAGCAGCTTTACCATGCGTAAATTCAATGATACCCCGCTTAGTATCATCCAGTTAATTAACTTCGGTTCTGTGAATACCGAAATGGCGGCATATATATGGATGTGCCTTGAAAACGGGATGAGTATATTCTTTAGCGGTGAAACTGCTAGTGGTAAAACAACAATGCTTAACGCCTGTCTGGCTTTTATAAACCCGTGGTCAAAAGTGTATTCTGCAGAAGATACCTCAGAAGTCCAGCCTCCACAGGATGTATGGCAGCAATTGCTCACCCGTGAAGAAGGGCCTGAAGAATCGCGTGTTGAACTCTATACATTGTTGAAAGCGGCATTAAGATCTAGGCCTGATTTTATAATTGTTGGTGAGATTCGTGGTGTTGAAGGTTCGGTAGCATTCCAGGCAATGCAGACGGGTCACCCTGTTATATCAACGTTCCATGCTGCATCTGTAAAAAAATTGATTCAAAGACTGACCGGCCATCCGATAAATGTACCCATTACGTTTATTGACAACCTGAATGTAACAATGATTCTTCAGGCAGTATACAGGAAAGGTAAGGTTCTGAGGAGATGTCTTTCTATCGAAGAAATCGAAGGTTACTCGGACGAATCAGGGGGAGTCGTTACAAGAGGTGTATTTGAATGGGATCCAGAGGATGATATCCACCATTTCCGCGGGTTGAACAACAGTTTCATTCTTGAGAGTAAAATTGCTTCCATCTTGGGGTATGAGGATAAACGAAGGGTATATGACGATTTATTTTTGCGTGCAAGGATTCTGCAAGAACTGCAAAATAGAGGTATAGAAGGTTATTTTGAGGTTTATGATATTATAAATAAATTCTATAAGTACGGACTTGAAGGACTGCCATTTAGTGTTTAAATGAGGGAGACGTGTAGATGGATTACGGTAATATGCTTCAAAGAACCGGTATGGAGCCGGCGAGTTACATTAAAAAATTTGCGGTCCCCCTTGTACTTTTTGGTGTATTAGCTCCTGTTTTTATTTATGTAGTTTTACCATGGCTATTTACCGGTCCATCGATAGCTATCCTGGTTATAATCCCGATTATATGTACGGCATTTGCATTCTCCTACCCCATTTATATTGTAAACAACCAAAAAACGCGCATAAACAACAATATGCATTACTATATAACCCAGATGGGCGCGGTTGCAACTGCAAATACTCCCAGGATAGATATTATACGGATCGTGTCAAAAAACGAAGATTTCATGGATCTTGCAGAAGAGAACCGAAAAATCTACAACCTTGTAACTGTATGGAACCTGAACCTCGGTGACGCCTGTAAATTCCTATCAAAAAGAACACCATCGATTATATTCGAGGACTTTCTGGATAGATTCGCACATGCACTGCATTCCGGAGAAGATGTCAATGAGTTTCTCTCGACTGAACAGAATGTCGTCATGAACGAATACGAATCTATGTATTATAGTTCTTTATACATGATAGATGTTATCAAGGAACTTTTTGTATCGCTTGTAATTTCCCTTATATTTTTGGCATCATTTGCTGTTATAACACCCATTCTAACAGGTATGAATGCTGTAATGCTGATGGGTGTAGTAGTTCTGGTATTTGTTGTTACAGATGTTTTTGTATTGCTGTTTACAAAGAATGTGGTTCCAAAAGATCCTTTATGGCAGCAGAAACAATCTTATACCGAAGATATAACTAAAATTTACAGGACTATTCCGATTTCCATTGCCGGGTGTCTTTTTTTAACAATTATTATCTTATTATATGATGGTCTTCCAATGCCGATTTCTATTGCTCTTGCTTTAACTCCGCTTATTTATACAGGTTATACGACCAAAAAAATTGAAGTAACCATCCAGAGAAAAGATGAAAATTTCCCGGCATTCATACGATCACTTGGAAGTTCTGCAGGTGCAAAGGGTAACATGGTTGATGACGCATTAAAATCCCTGCGCCTACATGACTTCGGACCACTTACTGATGATGTTAATGAACTCTATAAAAGACTGGTTTTAAGGATTAGCAAGGTCAAGTCATGGTACTGGTTCGCTGCCAGTACAGGAAGCAACCTTGTACAGCATTTCTGTTCCATGTTCGTTGAAGCTACAAATCTGGGTGGTAAACCAGGTGTTATTGGAAATATCATTGCAACCAATTTCCATCGGATGATTACCCTCCGGAAAAAACGTTACCAGACTGCATCCAGTTTTGTTGGTGTATTGTATGGTCTAACTGCTGGGGTAGCGTTCACTTTGAACATATCAATTGGAGTTGTAAAAATTATGCAGGATATGTTCCATGGAATTGATATGCCCTCAAACATGTCCATGAGCACGATTTTACACACAAACATCGGTGACATCGGTGTACTTTCAATACTGGTTATGGTTATTATGGTTGCACATTCACTGATGTCTGCAATGTTGATTAGAGTTATTGACGGCGGGAGTTTTCTTAGGGGTGCAACGGATTTTGTGATAATGGTATGGATATCTGGAATTGTGGCAGTAATTACTGATTATGGTGTGGATGCACTGCTAAATTTCTGAATATGAAATATAATTATTCAGATTCAAGTTCTAACTGACTTTTAATGTAATCTATTACCCCATCACCCAGTTCCCGTGTAGTAGCAGTTCCTCCCAAGTCGGGTGTTTTTATCCCCTGGTTCAGTGTGTAATTAACTCCCATCTCTACAAGAAAAGCTTCTTTACTGTATCCGTACCATTGGAGCATCATCTTCACACTCAGGATAGCTGCAACCGGATTCGCTATACCCTCACCTGCTATATCGGGAGCACTACCATGTACAGGTTCGAAAAATGCGTGTTTATCCCCTATATTGGCACTTGGCATTAGACCCAGACCCCCTACATGAGCCGCTGACATGTCGCTGAGAATATCACCAAAAAGATTGGTTGTTACAACTACATCGTATCTCTCAGGATATGTCATCAGGTAATACGCCATCGCATCAACCAGTGTATCATTGTAATCAACATCTTCGGGTTCAGCGGTCTGCTGGCATACATCCAGAAACAGTTTATCGGATTTCATGACATTGGACTTGTGGACTATGGTGACATCATTATGGCGCATCTTTGCAAGTTTACAGGCGTATTCAGCTATTCGTTTTGAGCCTTTACGGGTCACAACTCTGGTGGTGTAGGCGACATCTTCATGAATTTCTTCAATTCCTGAATACAGACCCTCTGTATTTTCCCTTACAATTACATAGTTGAAATCGCTTCTACCGGTAACACCTGTAATCCCTGCTAGTGGTTTCACAGGACGGATGTTTGCGTACATATCCAGTTCTTTTCGGATTGTAAGCAGTACACTTTTATATTCAGGGTCAGGAGGTGTAGTAATTGCTCCAAAAAGTATGCAGTCACAATTTTTGAGTATATCAAGGTCTTCATCTGTTATCGCGTTACCTGTTCTCTCCCATTTACCGTATCCGAGTTCGACAGGTACCTTTTCTATAGGAAGTGAAAGAGCATCAAGTACTTTTACAGCTTCAGATATTACTTCACTGCCTATTCCGTCGCCTTCAACCACTGCAAGTTTCATATTTTGAACTCTTAATCTTTGTTTTTTATATATTCTATAAGGTTTTTAACCGCTTCTGCCACATCGAATTCTGATGCACCCCAGTGCACCACTACACCATCCACACCGTTAATTTCTGTCAGTCCAGATTTCTCAGACCGACAGCATCTGGTTAAAAAAGGTTTTGTGGGTGTAAATACATCGGAATTGAACGGACAGATATTAATCTGTGAATATTGAAGATGTGGAAACCTTGATTCAAAAATAGTTTTTGAAATTTCACAACCCACCAGAAGTGGATTGTTCTGTGTAATATTATCAGAATCCAGATATTTGCCTTTCAGTCCTGACACAGTACACGGGAATACTGTATTTTCACCTTCGAATTGCCTGAGGTCGATTAAATTTTTACAGAATTTTACTGTGAAATCGCCGAATAATTCACTTTCATCGAGCTTGTCGATGATGTAGGAGAGCCATGAAGGTTCTGGTGGAATTACATCCACGACTTCGATTTCCAGTATCTGTGACGGATCCGGTTCATGTACAAAGGTTAGATGGTTGTCTATCCCTGTAAATATCACAGTGTTTATCCCATTTTTGCAGAGTTTTGCTGCAGTCTCGATCAAAAGAGTGCGGTTTTTAATATTAAGCTTTTTATCGTATTCGATTATCTGGTTTTCTGATGCGAGTTTTTCTAATGATTCTAATTTCCTGAACAATCCCTCTCCGCTTTTTTGTACATGGTACAGGGAAAATTGTTTACCGGCTTCTTTTTGCTGTTCTACGATAAGATATTCAGTCAGGAAGTATATGGTATCATATTCAGTGTCTTCTGGTGGGATATCGGTTATACCCACATATTTGTATTCATCAGGAAATATCATGATGGGTACTGTTCCTTTTACTGTTTCTTTTTCTGTTTCTGCAGTTTCCTCCGATGAGCGACCAACCCGCCATCAGTTAGAATTTCGAGAAGGAAATCAGGGAGTTTATTGCCTTTAAAGGTTTTGTTATTTACTTCTATACTCCCTTTTTTAAGGTCGATTTTGACAATGTCACCTTCACTACATTCAACATTTGCTTCCATTACCGGAAGTCCGACATTAATGGCGTTGCGGAAGAAAATTCGTGCAAAGGATTTGGCAACCACGCATGCAACTCCTGCATGTTTTAACGCCAGAGGTGCCTGTTCTCTCGAGGATCCGCAACCAAAGTTATTTCCTGCTACTATCACATCACCTTTCTGGACTTTGCTGGAGAATTCAGGGTCTATCCCTTCCATTGCATGGTCTGCAAATACCTGAACATCGGTGGTTCTTAGATACTTACCCGGTATTATGACATCTGTATCTACATTGTCACCAAATATCCAGGCTCTGCCTTCGATTATGCTCTCCACTGTTTCACCTGAAATTTGAAATTTGTTTGCTGGTATTTGTATGTAGTGGTTTGATTTTTCAGAATTATTCTAATGATTAGCAAGATATTGTATCTGGTATCTATTATTACCAAAGTTTACTAGTTAATTTCAACCACAACCTTTTTTATTTATGCATTATTATGCATAATATGTCCTGTATGGACAATACAAAACTACCCGGTAAAAAAAATAATAATCGAAGAAAAAGGAGGTAATATATCATGCCAGGCGGAGACAGAACAGGGCCAATAGGGTCTGGACCGTTGACCGGACGTGGAGCAGGATACTGTGCAGGTTTTGATGCACCAGGTTTTGCAAACAATGTTCCAGTTGGTCGTGGATTGGCCAGGGGACGTGGTTTCGCATTCTATAGAAGAGGAATGGGATTAGGTAGTGCAAGAGGAAATGGATTCGGTTTTAGAAGTAACTCTAACCCTACCCCTGGTCCAGGCCAATACGTAGAGAATACTGGTTTTGAGAGAGATGTCGAAACCAGTATAAGGTCACTTGAGCAGGAACAAAGAATGCTTAGAGAAGAACTGGACAACATAAACAAAAAACTTGGTGAACTAAAATCTAAGTAATAAAAGTGCTTATTTTTCCAAGCACTTTTTTACTTTTTATATTTTAATATAACGTATACCTTAAAGTTTGTGGTGGAACCTTTTTATTTTTGTATCTATAAAAATGGTAAATTTCGATAAATTGAAATATTATTTAAGATATTGATTAAACTTTAAATATAATTATCTAATTATAATAATATCACGGGGTACATTTTTGACAAATACCAATTTTATGCAAAATCCAGTCTATGAATCCATGAATTAAGGGGTTTGTTATCATCAAATAGTTTATGATCAAGAAGGTAATCCTGTAGACTACATAATTATTGATATAAATCCTGCGTACGAATCTATCATCGGCTTTAAAAGGAATGAAATAGCTGGGAAAAGGGCTTCAGAAATTTATGGTTCTGGAAAACTACCTTATCTTCATATCTATGCAAAAGTAGCTAAAACAGGTGAAAAAACCTATTTTGAAACTTATTTTCCACCTTTGGATAAACATTTTGTTATAACAGTAATTTCTCCAGAAGAAGGTAAATTTATTACAATTTTAACTGATGTTACAGGCCAAAAAAAGATAGATGCTGAGCTAGAAGCAATACATGAAAACACACCAGTAGTTTACATGTTGGTTGATTATGAACGAAGAGTCATTAAAATGAACAAGAGTTCAGAGCTATTCGCTGGTGTAGACTCAAAAGATGTGGTGGGTTTAAGGGGTGGTGAAACTCTAAGGTGCTTGCATTCATTGGATGACTCTGAAGGCTGTGGGTTTGGGCCACATTGCAAAGAATGTACTGTAAGAAAAACTGTTATGGACACATTTGAAACTGGTAACAACTATTACAATGTTGAGGTGAGCTTGCCTTTTATGGTGGACGGGGATGAAAAGTATCTAACATTTCTTCTCTCAACATCTCTTATAAATATTGATAATCATCCCAATGTGCTCGTAAGTATTCTAGATATCACTGAACGTAAGAAAGCTCAGGATGACTTAAATAAAGAAAAAGAGTTTTTTGAAACAGTAGCAGAAACTAGCCCCATTTGTATAACAAAAGTGGGTGAACTACCGCTGAGCTAAAGAACTTGTCCAACAATTCGATAATATTAATTTATTTTATC
>NZ_JBKGYF010000018.1:0-26141 GCF_046546175.1 Methanohalobium sp.
GATGATTGTTGTATATAAAAGGAAAAGATGATTGTTGTATATAAAAGGAAAAGGAATGAGTAGAATTTTTAGTTTATAATATATAAGCCTGTCAGTTTTTAAATTCCGACTTCTTCTTTGAATTTCTCAATACCCATATTGTCGATAACCTGACCAAGACGTTTCTTGCTGGTTTGCGATTTGTAGAAATTGATAATCCTGTCGATATAATCTATTACTTCTTCTTCTGATAGTTCTGTAGCTACAGTATTTGCAATCCTGGGCTTGAGTCCTGCACTGCCACCAAGCATTAGGGTATAGCCTTTTGGTGTGCCCATAACACCAATGTCTTTAACTGCAGGTTCAGAACATGCATTCATGCATCCTGCAACACCCATCTTGAGCTTTCCTGGTAGTTCCATTCCGTGATATTTTTCATCGAGTTTTAATCCAAGACCTACTGCATCCTGCTGTCCGCGTTTGCAGAATGTTGTACCTGGACAGAATTTAACACTCCTGACACAGACACCGATTGCAGCACCGGGATTCATATCCAGTTCAGACCATACATCATCAAGGTCTTCTTCCTTTAAACCCACTATAGCAATTCTCTGGGATGAGGTCAGTTTTAGTGCTTCAGCATCGTATTTTTCTGCAATGTCTGCAATCTTTTTGAGCATATCTGCCGAGATAATTCCGCCTGGTATGTGTGGTGCGATTGCATAGGTTTCTTGATCTCTTTGAAGTATTGCCCCTTTTTCGAGTAAATCTTTCTGAGCCATTGTTTATCAACTCCCCTTGTTTATTGTGGGATTACCTTATTTATTAACTTCGAGTCTGTAAAGATTACCCTAAATATAGATTTAAGCCTTGACTTGTCAGCAGAAATCTTTTTTAATAACCATTCAGCTTTGAGCATCCTGAATATTTCGAAACATTGTTTGAATACATCGTTTATTGTGTTTATTCAATCAAAGGCAATCCCAATTTTAGATGTAACAGTGTCTACATCTAAAGAATTAATAGCTAGTATGATACATAATATTTTTGATTAATAAGGTTGTAAAAGAAGGTTAATAAATGTGATATTCAATGAAAATCATCATAGATGAAAGTAAATGCACCGGTTGTGGTGCCTGTAGAAGAGCCTGTCCCAAGGGACCCAAAATATTTTTGTTAAAGAACCGCAATGGTAAAAAAGTTGCTGAAGTTGGCGATTCGAGTTATTGTCTCGGGTGTAGGATGTGCGTAAGTGTTTGTAAACCTGTGGCAATAAAACTAAAAAATTAAGTATCACTCTGTTATCTATATCATAAAAAAACGATAGTATGAAATTACAGATAAAAATTGTACTTGTAGAACCACTCTACCAGGGTAATGTAGGTTCAGTAGCAAGGGTCATGAAAAATTTTGGTTTTTATGAACTTGTACTTGTAAACCCGTGTAAATTGAAAGGAGAAGCACGTGCGATGTCTTCTCATGCACGTGAAATCCTTGAAAATGCAAAAATAATCAACACTTTTAATGAGGCAATCAATGATGTCAGTCTGGTGGTCGGTACAACCGGAATGACGTCTTCAAAGGATGATGAGCATATTCGAACACCCGCATATACTCCATCTGAATTAAAAAACAAACTGGAAGGTAAAAATGGAACAGTAGCTATACTTTTTGGACGGGAAGATAATGGCTTCACAAACGATGAGCTTAAATCTTGTGATATGATAATTCATATACCTGCAAATGATGAGTATTCTGTAATGAATATCTCTCATTCAGTTGCTGTTATACTGTATGAATTGAGCAGCATCCAGAGTGGAGAAAAATCACTTGCTGAACCATTTGACATGAAACTTTTATATGAGCATTTGAAAGAATTGCTGGAACAAATTGAATACCCTGCCCATAAAAAGGATAAAACCCTACTCATGTTTAGAAGGGTTTTCGGACGAGCTCAATTAACAAACAGAGAAGTTCAAACCCTTCGCGGTGTTTTGAGAATTATCCAGCGCCGAATGAAATAATACCATATCTCAGACTTTGATATTTATTTAAATTAGTTTATAACAATTACCCAATGGATTAGCATGACAGAAGAACAATGGAAAGAACGGTTCGGTACTTTTTTTAGACGTTATTACTGGGATGAGATACTTCATCTTGCAAACGAATATCCTGTAAATCGCAGTTTAAGTGTGAATTTCTTTGATATCGAAAATTTCGACCAGGAACTTGCAGATGAGTTAATTGTAAATCCAGACGAAGTTATTCCTGCTGCAGAAGAAGTCCTCAGGGACGGAGAGGAACTGGTACTCCCGGTTGATAAATCGCTTGAGGATGTACATGTCAGGGTTACCAATAACCCAAACAAGATTGCAATAAGAAACCTTCGAAGCAAACATCTTCTGCGGTTTGTTGCAGTCGAGGGAATGATACGCAAAGCTACAGAGGTACGTCCCAAGATAACAAATGCTGCTTTTTACTGTATGCGTTGTGAACATATCACCTATATACCCCAGACCAGCCAGAAATTTACCGAACCACATGAGTGTGAAAATGAAACATGCGGTAGAAAGGGTCCGTTCAAAACACTTGTTGATAAATCTACTTTTGTAGATGCCCAGAAACTGCAGATACAGGAATCACCTGAAAACCTAAGAGGTGGTGAACAGCCCCAGAGTCTTGATATCGATGTTGACGATGACCTTGCAGGAATTGTTACACCAGGTGACAGGGTGATAATCAACGGAATCCTTCGTTCTCATCAGCGTACTCTACGTGACGGAAAATCCCCTTTTTATGACCTCGTATTGCATGCAAATTCAATAGAATATGTTAACAAGGAATTCGAGGAGCTTGAAATCACTCCTGAGGATGAGGAAGAAATCCTCGAGTGGAGCAATGATCCCCAGATTTATGAGAAAGTGGCAAAATCCATTTCTCCATCTATCTACGGTTATGATAGTATTAAGGAATCACTTGCTCTTCAACTCTTTTCAGGTGTAACCAAAGAGCTACCTGATAGTTCAAGAGTTAGGGGTGATATTCATATTCTTATCGTTGGGGACCCAGGTATAGCAAAAAGTCAGATGCTCAGGTACATGGAAAAACTGGCTCCGAGAGGTGTATTTACTTCAGGTAAAAGTGCCTCATCCAGTGGTCTGACTGCATCAGCGGTAAGAGATGAACTGGGGGATGGAAGATGGACACTTGAAGCCGGTGCACTTGTCATGGCGGATATGGGTATAGCAGCAGTGGATGAACTGGACAAGATGAGCTCAGATGATAAAAGCTCACTCCATGAGGCAATGGAGCAGCAAACCGTCTCAGTTGCAAAGGCTGGTATTATAGCTACACTAAAATCCAGATGTGCTCTACTTGGTGCGGCTAACCCAAAATACGGACGGTTTGACAGATATGAAGGAATAGCCACCCAGATTAACATGCCCCCTGCACTGATTTCCAGGTTTGATTTGATTTTTGTGCTGCTTGATGTACCGGATGATAACAAGGACAGAATGATTGCCAACCATATCCTAAAAGCACATTATGCCGGTGAGATGATGGAACAAAGGTCGAACAATCCGGTATCAGAAATCAGTCAGCAACAGATTGATTCCCAGATGGATGTAATAACACCCCCGATTGATGCGGAAAAACTGAGAAAATATGTGGCATATGCTAGAAGGAACGTGTACCCCATATTAGAGGACGATGCACGCAACCATTTGATCGAATTTTATATGAATTTGCGTAAAATGGGTGAAGATAAAGATGCTCCGGTGCCGGTTACTGCACGTCAGCTGGAGGCACTGGTAAGGCTTGCGGAGGCAAGTGCCCGTGTGCGTCTTAGCAATGTAGCTACATTGGATGATGCAAAGCGTACAACCAATCTGGTCTATTCATGTCTCAAACAGGTAGGTGTAGACCCTGATACCGGAGCATTCGATGTGGATGTGATTGAGACAGGTACATCCAAGAGCCAGAGAGATAAAATAAAAGTATTAAGAGATATTATACAATCGCTTGCTGATGAACATTCCGACAGAAAGGGTGCTCCTGTTGATGAAGTGTATACAAGAGCAGAAGAAGAGCAAATAGATAGAGAACACGCAGAAGAATTGATAACCAGGATGAGGCGGCAGGGGGATTTGCTGTCACCTGACAAAGACCATATAAGATTGGTCCGATAAAGTGATTATATGTATCTTAAAATACATCGGTCCGGTAGATATTGCGTAGTTGCTGTATGTGACGAAGATATACTGGGCAAAACATTAAAAGAAGGAAATCTTACAGTTGAAATATCAGAACAGTTCTACAAAGGCGAAATCGCATCTGAAAATGAGGTGATAAGAGCGCTTTCAATGGCAACAACTGCCAATATCTTCGGTGATGAATCAGTGGCTTGTGCCATTAAATGCAATGCTGTGGACCCTGATAGTGTAATTCGAATTGAAGGCGTACCACATGCACAGATGTTTAGAGTATAACAATTGTTAAATATAATACAAACTTCTTATAAAGAGTGGGGATAGGAGTATAAACATGAATCCAGATACAATTGCAAGTAATGATAACATCAATGTAACTACAATGGATAGAAGTGAACTGATTTCCGGAGTTATTGAGAAGCATCAACATTTCCTGAATCAGTATCAACAGGAATTCAGAGAACTTGATGAAAAGGTCAAATCTCTCAGGGAACAGATGGAGACAGCAAAGAAAAACAAACAATCTGTAATCGAGCGAAGAGATATTTTAAGAGAAAAGCGCCAGCAAATGCTGTATCAGGCTCAGAAATCACTTAAAGACCTGATGTCATCCATAGATGTAAATTCTGAATATAAAACTGTTCTGCATTCAGTTGATGAGAAGATATCAAAACTCAAAACATCTATACCACCAGAAGAAGAAAAACAAATCGTGGATGAGATTAACAGTAATATATCTGATATAACATCTGATGACCAGACAGTAAGCAAAAAGATATCTGATATAAAATCAAAAGTCGATTCAGTGATAGAAACCAGTAATGAAATCGAATCTATAAAAGGTTCCGATAAACAATATGATGAAGAGTATAATAACCTGGACAAAGAATTAAACAATTTGGATCCTCGTTATAAATGGTTGGAAAAACGTCTAAAAAGCCATGAAGAGGGATTGGAATATTGGAAAAATATTAATAATAACCAAGAATAAGAAGGGGGTAGTAATGTGAGTAATGCAGAGACAGAGACTGAGACAGCTACCATGTCTGAACGTGAATTAAAGGATAAAATAAACCGTTTAAGAACACAAATAAGCCAGAAAGAAAAAACACTTAATTCAGTCTTTGAGGAGTTGAAATTATATCGCAATAATATTGACGAATTGAAAAAATCAAGAGACGAATTGAATGTAAAAGTAAAAGACCTTGTCTCCCAGGCAAAGGACTTAAAATCCAAACGTGACGAGAATAACAGAAAAATAGCGGAACTTAAAAACAAACGTGCAGAAATTCAGAAAGAAAATAAAGGTAAAGCTGATGAAATAGCCCAACTTAAAAAGAAAAGAAACGAATTGAATGATATATCAAAAGGAACAGAGGAATCCCTGTCAAAGGCTTATTCACAGGAACTTAACACGTTCCTGAATGAAGATATACCACTCAATCATGAAATTGACCTCTTCAATAAACTGGAACAGTTGAAAAATAGACTGGATGCTGCTCAGGAAGCAAATAAAATCCATCAGAAAATACAGGAAATATACAATACCAGTTTCGATGAGGATATAAATGAGTTAAACAACCAGATTCAACAACTGGCAGACGAATCCCAGGATTACCATCTGCAAATGGTGGACCTATTCAATAAAGCAGATGAGGTCCGTGAAGATGCGGATTCCTATCATGAGGATATAAAGAATAAATATTCATTAATGTATCCGTTAAAAAGTAAAATAGATCCTTTAAAATCTGAAATATCCCAGCTTCGTGAGGAACTTGATGAATATCTGAAACAACTGGATGACATTCAGCTTAAAAAAGATGAAAAGAACCAGGATGAAAAACATACAGCTGCCAAAGAAAAACTTGATAAAAGCGGTCGTTTAAGCCTTGAAGATTTAAAAATATTGATGGAACGTGGTGACCTTAAATAATTTCAGGATGTATGTTTGAACAATATATAAACTACAATTATACCAATAGTTATCATACCGATAACAGTGAATATAGTAGTTAAATTCATGCTGTTGTTTTCAGGATTATTTACTGAAGTAGAGCTGTTATTATTGTTTGCAGGGTCGTCTGTATTGTTTAATTTGGGTGTTTCCAATTTTGGGTCAAGGTATTGATAAACCGGTTTAAATGTGACAAGTTCCCCTTCAGGATTTGAGTATATTTTATCTGCAGTGATATTCAATATCATGGTCTGGTTTCTGGAATATATAAAGGGGTCATCTTCGTGTACAACATCGTCTTTCACGCTCTCACCGTTTAAAGTCAATTCGAGCCATAACCTGTCATTTTCCAAGTTGATTCCTTTGATTTGGAGCGAGTACCCCTGATAAAATGAATAGGTTTCATCAGATTTGAGATTGATTTTTGTACCGTTGATTAAAACAACAGGTACATCATTATCATTGTTTTCATCTTCAAGCTGGGATGATACAACCCCGGTTCCGGAAAACAGAGGTAAAATGACCACCAGTAAAGTTATAAATTGTAATGATATTCTCCAGCTCATATAATCCTTATTTTGTCTTTGTATATATGCATCTTCCTGCTATCACTTCTTCATTTTGGCCATCAGGTTTTTTAACGATAAGAGCGCCGTTTTTTGTTATTCCTATTGCCTTTCCTTCTATCATTTTTGAGTGGGTCATAATTGACACATGTTTACCTATGGTATCGGAAAGATTTATCCATTCATTAATTATTTCGGTAAATGGTTTCGATTTGAATTTGATGTATTCCTGCTCAAGTTCATAGAAAAGGTTTCGTACAAATGATACACGTTCAAGGGGTTTTCCAAGTTCAGATTTTATAGAGGTGGACCCTTCTTTCAGTTCATTGGAAAACATCCCTGTATCAATGTTTGCATTTATACCGATACCTATTATTGTATAATCTACCTCTTCCATTTCAGCATTTATTTCTGTTAGTATCCCACAAACTTTATTATTGTTTATAAGTACGTCATTCGACCATTTAATACGCGCACCAATACCGAGGTTTCTAATTGCATTTGCAACGGCAATACCTGTAACAAGTGTTAGATGATATGCATGTGATGCAGGTGCAGTGGGTTTTAAAATAACTGACATATATATCCCACCGCGTGGAGATACCCATTCACGTCCCATACGGCCCTTTCCGCTTTTTTGGGTTTCAGAGATTATTACTGTACCTTCATCTTCATCATGAGCAATTTTTTTTGCTTCGTTGTTGGTAGATTCGACTTCGTCAAAATGATAAATTTTCTTTCCGATAACCTTTGTCCGGAGACCGTTCTGAATTTCTTCGGGATATAGTAAATCTGGTGATGAATTCAGTACATAGCCTGTTTTTGTGGATGAGGTAATATCATATCCATCGTATTTCAGGGATTTTATGTACTTCCAGACCATCGTTCTGCTTATACCCAGCTGTTCACCCAGTTCTTCTCCGGACACGGGTTTTTTGTTGGAGTCTTTCAGAATTTTTAGTATATCCTCTTTTCTGTCACTCAATTACATCCCACCACAAACAAACACTATGCATTTATAATTAGAATTGAGTGACATTGAACAAAAAACTTATTGTTTTTGTTTTTTATAACTCTCAAGATAGGTATTCACAGCACTGGTAACGGCAGCAACTTTTTGATTCTGATTATCAAGTGCTGAAGCAAGAGTCATATTTCTTTTTGTTTCTTTATCAACAATCTTTGCAACATTCTCAAGGATGTTGTGCTCTTCTATGAAATGAGTTGTGAAATCTCCTCTGCAGAAAGCCTCATTTTCGAGCACTGCCTTATGGAATGGTATATTTGTTATAACACCTACAACAACATATTCAAAAAGTGCACGTTTCATCCTTTTGATTGCTTCATCACGGGTGCGACCCCAGACGGATAGTTTTGATATCATTGAATCATAATATGGTGATATGGTATACCCCATATGTACACCGCTATCCACACGCACACCCGGACCACCTGCTGAACGATACCTTCGTATCTTTCCAGGTGATGGTGCAAAGTCATTTAATGGGTCTTCGGCATTTATACGGCACTCTATAGCTGATCCCCTGATATCCATGTCTTCCTGTTTGTAGGGCAGCTCTTCACCGCATGCGATGTATAATTGGTCCTTTACAATATCAATTCCGTTTATCATCTCAGTAATGGTATGTTCAACCTGAAGACGTGTGTTGACTTCAAGGAAATAAAATTCTCCTTTTGAATACAGGAATTCAACTGTCCCCGCGTTCTCATAACCGATAGCCTTTGCAGCTTTTATGGCAGCTTCTCCCATCTTTTGTCTGAGCTCTGGAGTCATTATGGGAGATGGTGCTTCTTCGATTAGCTTCTGATGGCGTCTCTGTATGGAACATTCTCTATCAGATAGATAGATTGTATTTCCATATTTGTCTGCAAGTATCTGGATTTCAATATGTCGTGGTTCCTCAACATACTTTTCAATGAATACTGTTGAATCACCAAACGCGGATGAGGCTACCGATTGGATGGATCTGAGTGCTTTTTCAAATTCATCCCGTGAGTGGACAACTTTCATTCCAATTCCACCGCCACCGGCGGAGGCTTTGATCATAACAGGAAATCCTATGGATTCGGCAATCTCTATTGCAGTATTGACGTCCTCTATAGCTTCTTCAGTACCGGGGACAACAGGAACGCCGGCATTAATCATTATATTCCGGGCTGAGATTTTACTCCCCATCTGTTCAATGACATCACCTGTTGGGCCTATAAATGTGATACCTCTCTTCTCACACTCTTTTGCAAATGCAGGATTTTCTGATAAAAATCCATATCCAGGATGTATCCCATCGGCACCGGTTTCCTCTGCAACGTCCAGTATTTTGTTAATATCGAGATAACTTTTGCTTGAAGGAGCTGGACCTATAGGATACGATTCATCAGCATATTTAGCAAAAAGGGCATTTTTATCAGCCTCTGAATAAACCGCAACAGTTGGTATATCAAGTTCACGACATGCACGCATTATTCTGATGGCGATTTCTCCTCTGTTGGCAACAAGTACTTTTTTGAACATATCTCTACCTGCCTTTTTTCCTTTATTTTCATGCAATTGAAGCCAGCAAATCTCCTGAAGATATTGCATCACCTTCGGAAATGTATATCTCTTTGACTACTCCACCATGCGGAGCATTAATTGTACTCTCCATTTTCATGGCTTCAATAACACAGATCGGGTCTCCTTCATTTACAGTATCACCTACATTCATGTGTACTGAAAGAACAGTACCCTGCATGGAACTGGTGACAGCACCTTCAACATTTTCCGGATCAGATGTTGATGAATCAGATTCTGTAACTGAAACAACTGAACCGCCTACAGGTTCAACTTTAACATTGAATACGTCCTGATCGATGGTTACTTTGAATTTATTTGGTATCCGGGATTCCGGTTTCGGGCTTTGCTGAGATTTTTTCTCGGTATCCACAGGGGCAAGTTTTTCTTCTTCTGTTTCACCCCTGAGGAATTTGGGTGCTATTGAAGGGTACAGTATATAGGTGAGGACATCCTCTTCTTTTTTGACCAGTCCAAGATCTTCAGCTACCTTTTTCTTATCTTCGTATTCCGGTTTCAACAGGTCAGCTGGGCGTCCTGTGAATGGCACTTCATCTTCAATAATTTCGGCGATTATATCGTTGCTCAATGGTTGTGGTGGTTGACCGTAAAGTCCACGGACATAATCTTTCACTTCTTTTGGTACCATCTTGTAGCGCTTACCCATCACTACATTCAGTACTGACTGTGTTCCGACTATCTGGCTGGTAGGTGTTACAAGCGGTGGGTAACCCAATTCAGCACGTACTTTTGGTATTTCAGCTAATACTTCCTTGTATTTTCCAAGAGCGTTTTGTTCCTTCAACTGGGATACAAGGTTAGACAGCATGCCTCCTGGAACCTGATAAACCAATACATTAGTGTCAACCTGTTCTGAAATCGGATCCAATATGCTCCTGTACTCCTCTTTAACCTGTTTGAAATATTCAGCAATTTCTGCAAGAAGCTCCAGGTCAAGTCCGGTGTCATAGGGTGTTTCCTGAAGTGCAGCAACCATGGATTCGGTAGGGGGCTGTGAACTGCCGCCTGAAAACGGGGATAATGCAGTATCAAGTACGTCTACACCTGCTTCACATGCTGCCATGTAGGTCATGGGTGCCATTCCTGAAGTACAGTGGCAGTGAAGTGAAATGGGTAGTGATATTTCCTTTTTTAGTGATTTAATAAGCTCCTCTGCCATATGAGGTGACAGTAGTCCTGCCATATCCTTGATACATAATGAGTCACATTCTCTCTGCTCAAGTTCTTTTCCAAGTTCTACGTATTTTTCAATTGTATGTACCGGGCTTATGGTGTAACAGATTGTACCCTGCACATGAGCTCCTAATTTATTGGCGGTTTCTATGGCTTTATCCATGTTCCGGACATCATTAACCGCGTCAAAGATTCGGAAAATATCTATTCCGTTTTCATGGGCTTTTGTGACAAATTTTTCAACAACATCATCAGGATAATGACGATACCCTACAAGGTTTTGTCCTCTAAGAAGCATCTGTGCCTGGGTGTTGTGCATATGTTTTTTAAGTTCCCTCAGTCTTTCCCATGGATCTTCATTGAGATACCTGATACAGCTGTCAAAAGTAGCACCACCCCACATTTCAAGGGAGTGGTAACCTACCTCATCCAGTTTGTCCACTATTGGTAACATGTTACGTGTGCGCATACGCGTCGCAAGAAGAGATTGGTGAGCATCTCTTAGTATGGTGTCGGTCAGTTTTACTTTCATTGAAACCCTCTAAGGAACTTTATATGGTGGATTATCTGATTAGTATAATTAAAAATCCTGATAAATTAAATTATATCCAGATATTCATCTTCTTTTATGTATTTTCTGGTTAAAAAAGCGTTATTGATTGATATCTGGAACCCAAAAATTGGTTAATTATATTTGCCTCAGCACTCATAGGGCTCATCATTAATCAGCTCTATTTCTCATCACAGGCAATTAATAATAGTATTGTAATATCCACAGTTTATAACTTTAACTTTTTCCCTCGTCATCTCTAATTTCTTGAACAATTTTCCTTGCTTCGTTTTCCGGAGATTCGGATTGGTATATACTTCGACCTGCTATCACCCAGTCAGCACCTTTGTTGATGACATCTGCAGCATTTCCGCCCTGTGTCCCCACACCGGGAGAAAGCATGTCAAGCTCTTTTCCTATAATTCTTCGTATATTTTCAACACTTTCTGTACGGGTTGCGGGTGCCACAACTCCTGAAACTCCAGCTTCCACAGACATCCTGGCGATTTTTTCAGAGACTGGTTGGAAAAAATCAACAGCTCCAGGATGGCTCATATCGGTAACAACATATACCTTTTGACCATATTCATTTGCAGTGTTAACACAGGCATCAAGGCTGTCACGACCTGTGAACCCATGAACAATAACGGAATCTCCTCCTGAATTGAAAACCTGTTCACAGATTAAACGGTTAGTATTTGGAATATCGGCCACTTTAAAGTCGGCTATCACCGGTATATAGGATGAAATATCTCTAATGATTTCCATACCACTTTTAAGTACAAGAGGGTATCCAACCTTTATGGCATCTACATATTTAGATACCCTATCTGCAACATCGAGCGCTCTGTTTCTGTCTATAACATCCAGTGCAAGTATCAGTTGATTGTTTTTTTTCATGAAAAAGCTCCTTTACCCATTATTTTCTATCCGGTTTCTTGCAGCTGCAACAATGATAGGCAGTGTTATTGTTGCATCAGCATGTACTGTTAATGACCTGGCATACTCACCAACTTTACCCCAGGAACGTGCCTCATCAAGGGTGGCTCCACTTAAACCACCGGTTTCAGGAGTATCCATTGTAAGTTGTATGGCATAATCAAGTTCTTTTGGTGTTACAAGCATGGACTGGAATATGTAATTCTTTGGGACACCACCACCTATTAGTAGAGCACCGGATTTTTCAGCATCATAACAGATGTCAATCAACTCTTTCATATCAGCAAAAGCATCTACATTCAGTCTATTTGTCTGTTTGTACAGCCAGGCTTGGAGACCTATCATGGAATCCTGGATTGCAGGGCAGTAAATAGGTACGTTCATATCAGCTGCTGTTTTTAAAATCGAGTCAGTGTCTTCAAGATTGTTGCCTATGTGTGTTAGAAATTCTCTGATGGATACCGTTTCTTCACCTATATCCTCCAGGATCGATTGCATTTTCTCTTCAAAATCAGTGAAGTGGTGTTCTGGAAGGTATACATCGTATATCCGGTTTATTTCTTCATTTTTCAATTCCATGTCATTGGAAAGAGCTGAACCTTTGTAATGATGAAGTCCCAGGGATTCAACTAAATCATGGACCAGATTGGCACCGGTAGTAACCAGTACATCGATGTGTCCGTCACGAATCAAATCAGCCACTATTTTACGCATCCCTGCTGGTACCATTGCACCTGCCAAACCAAAGAATTTGGTTGTATCCTCTGTAAGCATTTCACTGTATATATCTACAGCTTCAGAAAGCCGACCGGCGCCAAAAGCACATCCATTGATCTCCTTTATGAGTTCATCTACACTCATATCAGATTTGATTTCAGCCTGTCTGATTTTTCTGTCGAGTTTGTTACATTTTGTATTAGTATCGTTTTTGGATTGCATCACCCAGTCCTCTAATTTTTTGCGAAAAATCAATGTACATCTAGTTCTTTAACCTTTCTTTTGAGTTTATCTACGATTTCAGGGTTCTGAAGGGTTGATGTGTCACCAGTGTCTTCATTGTTTGTTATGGCTTTTAAAACCCTCCGCATGATTTTACCACTTCTGGTTTTCGGGAGGTCATCCGTAAATACCAAATCCTTTGGTTTTGCTATTGGTCCGATGTCTTTTACAATAGTATCCTTCAATTCCTGTTTAAGGTTTTCATTTTCTTCTGTACCAGAGCTCAATATAACATAACCAAAGACCACCTCTCCTTTTATCTCATCTCTTAGACTTTCAACCGCAGCTTCAACAACATTTGGATGAGATTCCAGTGCACTCTCCAGTTCCATGGTTCCAAGGCGGTGTCCAGCAACATTGATGACATCATCTACACGGCCAAGTATCCAGAAATAACCATCATCGTCTCTGCTGGCAGCATCTTCTGTCAGATATTTATCAGGTCCCCATTTACTCCAGTAAGTATCAATAAATCGGTCTTCATCTTTATATATTGTACGGATCATACTGGGCCAGGGTCTTTCTATAGAAAGGTAACCACCATGACCCGGATCGACCTCATTTCCATCGTCATCAAGGACTGATGCTTTTATTCCTGGGAATGGTTTCGTTGGGCTGCCGGGCTTCATTGGTGTTATTCCTGGAAGTGGTGTTATCAGTATCATACCGGTTTCTGTCTGCCACCATGTATCAACAATCGGACATTTTTCATATCCTATATTTTTATAATACCAGTGCCATGGGTCAGGATTGATAGGTTCTCCCACTGTTCCAAGCAGTCTTAGTGAGGAAAGATCATGCTTTTCAGGCCATTCAGAACCCCATTTCATAAAGGCTCTGACCGCGGTTGGTGCTGTGTAGAATATGGTGATCCCGTGTTTTTCAATCATCTCCCAGAATCGGTCTTTATCCGGGTAATCAGGAGCACCTTCATACATGAATATGCTAGCACCATTTGAAAGAGGTCCATAAACTATGTAGGAATGTCCGGTAATCCATCCAACGTCTGCTGAACACCAATACACATCATCCTCTTTCAAATCGAATACCCAGTTTGCAGTAACATGAGTACCTACCATGTAGCCACCGGTTGTATGGACAATACCTTTCGGACTGCCGGTGGTACCACTGGTATACATCAAAAACAGCATGTCTTCAGAATCCATTTTCTCGGGCTCACACGAAGGTTTGGCAGATTCTATTAATTCATGCCACCAGACATCTCTTCTGGATTTCATTTCTACTTCATTGCCCAGATGGTTAACTACTACAATTTTCTCTACACACTCTGTTTTATCGACACCTTCGTCGGTTTTGCTTTTGTGGTCCAGTATTTTTCCACGCCGGTAATAGCCATCTGATGTAATAACAAATTTGCTTTCAGCATCATTTATACGGTCAGCAAGAGCATCAGCTGAAAAACCGGCAAAAACAACACTGTGGGGTGCACCTATTCTGGCACAGGCAAGCATGGCAACAACCGCTTCCGGAATCATGGGCATATATATGGTTACAATATCCCCTTTTTGGACACCTATATTTTTCAGTGCATTCGCACACCTTGAAGTGGATTCAAGAAGTTCATTATAGGTGAATTTTCTGGCATCCCCCATTTCCCCTTCCCAGTGGATAGCTGTTTTATCACCGCGTTTGGCTATATGGCGGTCGATACAGTTGTACGAAGCATTAAGTTTTCCATCAACAAACCACTTTGCATGTGGTGGATTTTCCCATTCAAGAACTTTGTTCCATTTTTCGAACCAGTCTATATGTTCTGCAAGCTCCTCCCAGAATTTGATGGGGTCAGCTTCAGCTTTTTCATAGATTTTGGGGTCATTAACATTTGCCTGTTTAACAAAATCTTCATGTGGTTTGACTTTCTCCTTTTCTTCCAGTTTCGATTCAATTGTTTCTTCCATTTTTTTCACACTCATTTTTCATATTAAATTATTATATTTTGATGACACCAATATAAACTATATTTGTAAATATTTAGTGGTCTATATGTACTGATTTATAAAAAATCCCACCGATAAATATATCATCATTTTGTCGAGTTCTATTAAATTGATATGGGAATAAAAATCACACCTATTATTGACCAGCCAGCTTTGATAGTATCTAATACTGAAAAAGCGCTCGTGATTGCTGATATACATCTTGGGATAGAGTGGGATTTATATAAAAGTGGAATATCCATACCAAGCCAGACTGAAAAGCATCTTGAAAAAATTAAAGAATATTTTAAACAGAGTAGTCCGGATAGAATTATCCTCCCTGGAGACGTGAAACATAATGTACCTCGAACATCATGGCAGGAGAAGAATGAAGTACCTTATTTTCTTGAAGCTTTAACAGAACTCGCACATGTGGATATAATCCCTGGGAATCATGATTCAGGTATAGAATCACTTCTTCCTGAAAACAGAAATATAAAAGTCCACTCCTCCAGAGGTGCAGTACTGGACAATGTGGGTTATTTTCATGGACATACATGGCCGGACCGTGAATTGTTGAAGGCAGAATATGTGATTACTGCACACAATCATCCAACAGTTCGATTCACTGATTCACTCGGTTATCCTACAACAGAAACATCATGGATAAGGTCGAGATTCAATTTCAATGAGTTCTCTAATTATCAGGATCTTGATGCAGAACCATGGAATAATCCTCGTGTGTTTGTAATGCCGGCATTTAATGAACTTTGTGGTGGTATAGCTTTTAATGAATCATCACATGAAGACTTGCTTGGACCGGTTTTCTCTACAAAAGCTTTTGAGCTCGATGAATCAGAAGTGTATCTTCTTGATGGTATGTACCTTGGAATCCTGAAAAACATACGCAAATCCAGTATGACAAGAAAGAGGTCATCAAGAAAAATTAGAAACAAAAAGAAATAACAAACTAACAATAAACATGAGTTTTAACAACATCTTCGATTCATTTCACCCAAAAATACAACATGCTCTTAAAGAACAGGGTTTTGTATCACCTACCGAACCACAGGAAAAAGCTTTTCCTGTTATCCTTGAAGACAACAATACCCTTTTGATTGCGCCTACAGGTTCGGGAAAAACCGAAGCATCAGTACTGCCAGTATTTCATAAAATACTTGAAAAAAATGAAGATGAAAGAAAAGGAATATCGGCACTCTACATAACACCACTACGTGCACTCAACCGAGATATGCTATCACGTATCAAATGGTGGGGCGAGTACCTCGGAATCCAGGTCATGGTACGTCATGGGGACACACCTAAACATGAACGTCAGAAACAATCACAAAACCCGCCGGATATGTTGATAACCACACCTGAAACACTGCAGGCGATGTTTACCGGAAAACTTCTTAGAAAAAACCTGGAATATGTGACACATGTAATCGTTGATGAAATCCATGAAATGGGTACGTCCAAACGCGGGGCACAGCTTATACTGGGTCTTGAGAGACTGGTAGAAATTTCCGGTAATTTTAATAGAATTGGACTGTCAGCTACAGTGGGTAATCCAAATTTGATTGCTAGTTTTCTTGCAGGAACAAAACGCAGCATTTCGGTTGTAGAAGTGCCAATGCTCAGTTTGATGGAATTTGATATATTATATCCAGAAACAACCCCTGAAGATTTAGAAATATCTAGAAAGACCGGTTTTGACCCGGAGTTCGCATCACACCTTCGCAGTATCCGGAATATAGTTGAAAAACATGAATCAACATTGATTTTTGTCAATACACGACAGAGTGCAGAATCACTCGCATCTGGATTCAATATACTTGATGCACCTATCAGTGTACATCATGGTTCTTTATCCTTTGAAGCTCGTCTGGAAGCTGAAGAATCGTTTAAAAAAGGGAAACTGAAGGGTCTTATCTGCACATCATCTATGGAACTTGGAATCGATATAGGAAATGTAGACCATGTTGTACAGTACGGATCACCAAGACAGGTTTCACGTTTGTTGCAGAGAGTCGGTCGTGCAGGACATAAGATACATGAGATTTCAAGGGGCACGATAATCTCTACTGGTCCTGATGACAACACAGAAGCCATGGCCATTACAAAAGCAACTCTTGACGGGAGGATTGAAAACATATCACCCCATTACAATCCACTGGATGTCTTGGCCAATCAGATATGCGGGATAGCACTGGATTTTGGGGAGATAACAGAGGATAGAATTTATTCAATAGTAACAAGAGCCTATCCTTTTAAAGATTTGAAAATCGAAGCTTTAAAAGGTGTAGTTGCCCAGCTCATTGGTTATAGAATGTTGTGGAGTGATAAACCTGGTATAATCAGCAGAAGGAGAAACACTTGGAATTATTACTACGAAAATCTTTCCATGATACCTGATGAGAAGAAGTTTGAAGTATACAATATAGTAACCGGTAAAACAGTTGGAATGCTGGATGAAGCTTTTGTTGTCAATTTTGCGTCTCCTGGTGCGGTCTTTATAACTAAGGGAGACATGTGGCGGATTGTTGAAATGGATTCTGAACGCGACCGTATAAAGGTAGAACCGGTAAAAGGTACCGGAGAAGTTCCAAGCTGGGTGGGTGAAGAAATCCCTGTACCTTTTGAAGTGGCTCAGGATGTGGGTAATATACGGGGTATAGTATCAGCCTACGTAAAAGATGGTTATGGTAACTCGAAAATATCCAATGAGTTAAGAAAGACCTATCCTGCCAACAAAAATGCAGTTTTAAATGTCATCGAACTTGTACGTGAACATCTTTCAGAAGGTTGCCCCTTACCTGACAGCAATACCATTGTAATCGAAGAGGATGTGGATGATGGTGCTGTAATCATCAATGCATGTTTTGGTCACACCACAAATGAAACCTTTGCAAAAGTCCTGACATCCCTTCTTGCCGCCAGATTCGGCAGTAGTGTGGGACAGGAAATCGACCCTTACAGAATCAAATTGAAACCCCCAAAAAGAGTTGATGTTGACCTTATAAAGGACATGATACTGGGCATCCAAACTGAACATATAGAACCGATAATCGAGATGACTCTAAAAAACACGACAGTAATGAAATGGAAAATGGTTCATGTCGCAAAAAAATTCGGTGCATTGAGCAAGGATATTGATTATGACCGCATCAGCATGAAAAAGCTCCTTGAAATCTATAAGGATACATGGATGTTTGATGAGGTTGTAAGGGAGATATTCCATGATATGCTGAACATCGATTGTGCAAAGAATGTATTATCAATGCTGGAATCAGGAGAAATTATAATAAAGGTTAGTAAACCAACACCTATCGGCTCGGCTGGATTTGCTGTCAGACATGACCTGGTTGCAGCTGATAAGGCAGACCGCTCAATTGTGATGGCTTTGAAAGAAAGAATTATGAACGACCGGATTATACTGTTCTGTGTAAATTGTAAAAAATGGACTTCCAGGAGGAAAGTAAAAAATGTTCCAGATGTTATCCAGTGCCCAGTGTGTGAATCCAAAATGGTAGCCGCTCTTAAACCATGGGAAGAAGATGAAATAAAACTTGTAAAAAAACAGGGCAATACAACATCTAAAGACGATACAAAACGAATACGCAGAGTTTATCGGAATTCAAGCATCGTTCTTACCCACGGCAAAAAGGCAGTGATTGCTCTGGCAAGCAGGGGTGTCGGACCTGATACAGCATCTAGAGTTATACAGAAGATGCGAAAAGACGAAGAAGCTTTTTACAGGGATATAATGGAAGCTGAACGCAATTATGCACGGACCAAGCAATTCTGGGATTAAAAAAAGAAAATGAATTAACAGGTAATATATTTAAAAAAACAGAATATGGTTCATCCAGGTATCGAGTGTACCAATGTATGATACACCAATAGACAGTTTTTAAAACCTGAATGAACTTCTTTTTTTATTGTCCTGTTTCTGTTGTATTTGCTTCTTCTAGAGTTTGAGACAGACTATCCAGCGCACTTCTCATTTGTTCTATTTCTTCTCCATAAGCTGACCAGTTTCCTGCTCTCAAGTGGTCTTGTGCTGTGTCATAATGTTCCAGTGCCTGTTGTGCTAACTGTTGAGATGTCCTTGGAACAACTGGTTCATCTGGTCCTGGTACACTAGGGTCAATGCCATCAACACGCCCTTCAGCGATTCCCTCAAGAGCCTGCTTGAGTTCTACAGACATGACAACTCTGTCACCTGAAGAAGCAATAACTCTTCTAAGTTCTGGAATCTCGGAATCTTGGGAACTCAGGAATATTGGTTCTGTATAGAGTATCGAGTTGCCTATCGGTACTACAAGGAGGTTGCCCCTTATAACATTTGAACCACTTTGATCCCAGAGTGTCAACTGTTCTGATATCTCTGGATTCTGGTCAATTCTGGATTCGATTTGATTTGGACCGTATACCAGTCTTCCTCTTGGAAGTTGATAGTGTTTTATTTCGCCATAGTTTGGTTCATCGGATCTTGCTGCAATCCAGGATATCATGTTCTGTCTTTCACGTGGTGTGAATGGTTGAAGCAGGATATATTCTAGTCTATCACTACCAGGAAGCCTTGTAATCAGATAATATGGTTCCATTTTGGTAGTTGTGCCTCTGTACTTTTCATTTGGTATCTCCCATGAATCTTCTTTATTGTAGAATGTTACAGGGTCTGTCATATGGTAGTTTTTGTAAAGTTCCATCTGTACTTCGAAATAATCTACAGGGTACCTTATATGCTGTTTGAGGTTTTCAGGCATTTCTTCATATGGTTTAAACAAATCTGGGAATATTTTGGAATATGTTTTAACAACGGGTTCTTCTTCCATCATGTAGTAATCAACACTACCATCATAGGAGTCAATTACTACTTTAACCGAATTCTGCAGGTAATTTATACCACTTAATTTTGAACCATAAAATGTATCCGAATATGGATACCTGGATGTGGTTGTATATGCATCAATTATCCAGTGTATTCTGCCATCATGGATAACTGGATAGGGGTCGCTGTCATATTCAAGGAATGGTGCGATTTTATCAGTTCTCTCTTCTATCTGCTGATGATACATGACCTTAGAATCATCGGTTATGTATTCACTTAAAAGGAATTTCGGTTCACTAAAGCGGAAGGCGTATAAAAGGCGTTTAAAAAAAGAGTCAAGCTGTATACCACTATTGCCTTCATAATTTGTTAGTACAGTTCCTTCACCACCTGGGTAATCAAATTCCTGCCTTACTGTGTTCACGATTTTGTATTCATTCGTAAGTTCACCATAATATACCCGTGGGTTCTCGATTTCAAAATCACCACTTGGTGGTATGTCTTGGAGTACCAGGTCAGGTTGACCATCTGCAGTTTTTGTACTCACCGGATTCATTACCATGCCAAAACCATGGGTATATATAAGCCTCTCATTGACCCAATTTCTTGCCTGTGGAGGAAGTCCATCAATATCCAGTTCCCTTACTGACAGCATATATTGCCTGTATTCATCTTCGGTTCGATACCTATCGATATCAATGTCGCTAAATGTGTAGTATGTACGTATTTGCTGGAGCTGCTGATAAGATTCTTCAAGGGCACGATGGTCCCATATTCGGATGTTTGATATGATATCCTCGTTTTCGTCCAAATCCTTACTGGTGATATTCATATCTACATCAAGCTGACTTTCTTCAACATCGGATAACCCATAGGCTTCCCTTGTAAAACTTATACTGTGTTCAAGGTATGGTTCTTCAACCTGAAGTTCGGTTGGTTCTACTGCAAACTGCTGGTAAACGTTGGGTACAAACGCACTGGCCAGAACAAATATTATGATTAAACCAATACCTGCCAGTGGTACTTTTATGTCTTTCAGTTTAATGTTTGCCAGTAACGCTACTGCTGTCAGGGACGATAAAATGGTAAGTATAGTAAATATTGGTAGCCTAATATGAACATCTGTATAACCAGCACCAGCAACGGCGCCCTGTTGGGAAAATAGAATTTCATATCTATTGAGGAAGAAACCAAAGGCAATTAAAGCGAATATAAATGCAAGAAGAACGGATACATGCACTAGAACCCTTTTGGGGATTTTGTCCAGTATATCCTTTATGTTGATTTCAGGATTTATGTCATAGAATTCTCCTGTTTCCTCTTTTTGAGACCTGAATATAGGCTCCAATCTATATACGTAGAGGATACCGATTATAATCAATGTGATTATAGCCAGACCCATCAATACTCCCCTTATCATATGGAAGAACGGGAGCTGGAACACATAGAACCCGATATCATTTAACAGAATTGGATCCTGGACTCCAAAAGGAGTGCTGTTTAGATACAGTAATATGGTTCTCCAGTTACCACTAAATACCAGCCCAAAAAGGAATGATAAGAAAACAGTACCAATCAGAAACAACCGATAATCGATTTTCTCATAAGCGATATTTTTGTTGATAAGTATGTTATCTATGGAATTTCTGGCGAATTTTATGTTTATATAAATGAATATAAAAGCCAGTATAAATCCAGGTATTACTGCAAGAATTTTCCATTGCAGTATTGTTGTAAATACAGATGTGTAATCGACCATGTCAAACCACAGATAGTCCATATAAATTCCAATCAGTGGACCAAACCCCAGTAAAACAGCCATTATTGCTATGAATACATAAATTGGTTTTAGGCTTTGCATATTAGACCCCGTAAATATTATTTGATTAACCCTTATAAGAGCAATTATAATGGTATTTATTAAAGTCTTTTCCTCTTATTTTTTTTGAATATCAGCTGTATCTTCACACAGTCCTTTCCATATTACTCTGTATCCAAGATAATCAAGGACCGGATAATAGACCTGTTTGTTGAGTTTATATTTTTTAAAAACATCCACTACATCCGAATATGTCTTCAGATTTTTTATCTGCGAATCGATTTCATTGATAATCTTATAATGGATCAGGTAGTCGCCAAAAATTATATACTTACTGTTATCATCAAGTTTTTGACCCATTTTTTGTTTTAAGGCATCTTTCCATACACCCTGTTTTTTTGCCAGGTCATCTATGTTGATAATATTTTCTTTTAAAGGAATATTGATGTTTTGTATTTTGTCTTGCTCTTTTTCCAATTTTTCTTTCTCATAACGTCGCAATATCTGAATAATTTGTTTATAGGGTATTTTTCGGTTGTAGAATAACACGTCTACATTTTCAGCCTTAAAATCGCTTTCACAACATTTGAGCTTATTGTTGATGAGGAGTATTATAGGTACATTTACCCAGTTTACCTTTTCTATTTTCTTTTTCAGGTAATCATGTGTCCAGAAACCGATGATTTCGACATATATGGTAAGGTTATTTTTCTGCAGTGAAAAATCAGGTATGAATGCATATTTTCCTGCTTTCAAAATT
This sequence comes from Methanohalobium sp., assembly GCF_046546175.1. NCBI lineage: Archaea > Methanobacteriati > Methanobacteriota > Methanomicrobia > Methanosarcinales > Methanosarcinaceae > Methanohalobium > Methanohalobium sp. The sequence continues at coordinate 22,324 of NZ_JBKGYF010000018.1, forward strand.
ACCGGTTCCCTGTACAGGTTCCATTCTCTAAATGATAGTTGTGCGAATTCATACTCAACAGAACTATCAAATTCCACTCCATCCTTATTGTTACCATAACTAATCTCTGGTGTTTCTGCCACCTGGTTACGTGACGTTTTCAGACCATATATGTCATCTTTGTCATCTACAGTGAACTCAAATATTCGTTTTCCACTGGTTGTTTTGTAGGATATGTTTGCTTTTATATTCCATGAATAACATTCAAGAATATAAGGGACCAGTTTTGCGAATGCTCTCCCATAACGCTCCGACATTTTGAAAAGGGATGCAGGTCCATCGATATGCAGATTTACCGTTCCTAACCAATCATTGATTTTGGTTTTTTCTCCAACTTCTGGAACTTTATTGAAGGAGTACATAAGTCCTGAACGAAGGATTGTCTGCAATACCTGTTTAAAATTACCTTTTATTTTTATATCCATGTCAACGGCTCTAAACAATAGAGTCTGGATGAGTGAGACATTATATTGTTTTAGTAAATTTTCAGGTGATATAGGCTGAAAACTTTTAATGGTTTTGTTTTCATCAAGGTCAGACCATAGATTATGTTCCAGCTCATCCTTTGATAGGGATAGTTTTTCTGCTGCTTTCTGGAGTACATAATCCCGTTCTTCACTGGATGTAATAATCTCTGAACACTCTTTAAATACCGTCTGGCGTAGCTCTACAGGGTCAAGTCCTGTATCTGATTCTATCACACATCTTCGCAACAGAATCTGGGTTAATCCCCTGATTAACCGGTAGTTCATCTCTTCAAAACCCTGAATTTCTTCCATGAGGTTTCCATAGGTTCTATCTACATTCCTATTGAAGGTTTTAATCAGCATATCCGCAGTTTCGATATAGTCTGAACCGACATATACCGGTTTTATGTTACCCCTATAGGTTTTTGTAACAAGTAGTTCACTGGTAAGCATGTTAATTTTAACCAACAGTTATTATTGTTTTTGAGAATTTTTTCTTCTTCTTGAAGTATTTACTTCAGAAGTTTCAGCAGCTATGATCTCATAAAGCACCGCTTCTTTTCCTTTTTGTTTCCTCAATATTCTTCCAAGGCGCTGGATATATTCTCTCTTACTGCCGGTACCGCTCAGTATGATACCTACATTGGCTTCAGGTACATCGATTCCTTCATCAAGTACTTTTGAAGTAACAATCGCATTATAAACTCCTGACCTGAATCTTTCAAGGATGAGGTTCCTTTCTCTTGTTGTTGTTCTGTAAGTTATAGGTGGAATAAGGAATTCACTGGATATATGGTATACCAGTTTGTTGTGTTCTGTAAATATAAAAACCGAATCATGAGAATGCTTTTTAAGTAGGTCCCTTAATGTATCAACTTTTGCCGAACTGTTAAAAGCGATTTCTCTTGCTCTGTTCCTTGCCAGTAATGCTTTTCTTGCTTCCGGATCATTCCCGCTTCTTATAACCAGTTTCCGGAAATCATCAGGTCGGTTCATGGTAATGTTATGCCTTTTTAAATAATCAGTAAAAACAGAATAATTTTGTTCATAGTTTTTCCTTTCATCATCCTCCAGCGGCACAGTTATCTTTTCGGTTCTGTAGGGTGAAAGATGCTTGCCTGAAAGTTTTGATAATTCCTGTTCAAAAACTTTGCCACCGACAAGCCGGTTCAATTCGGTATGGAGACCATCTTCTCTTTCATAGGTTGCTGTCAATCCCAATCGGTAAGGTGCAATAAACATCTCCGCAATAGTGCGGTATCCTTCTGCCGGTAGATGATGGGCTTCATCAAAAACAACAAATTCGAATCTGTTTCCAAGTTTTTCTGCCTGGAGATAAGCTGAATCATAAGTGGAGATAGTAATGGGTTGGATATTTTTTGTCCCGCCTCCAAGTGTTCCGATTTCTATGGGATAAACTTTGCTAAGAACAAATCGCCACTGTTCCATTAAATCGATTGTAGGAACAATTATAAGAACCGATGTATTGCAGTATGCAATGGCTTCCACACCTATAACGGTTTTACCACTACCGGTAGGAAGAACAATCACACCTTGATAATTGTTCTGAATCCATGAAGAAATGGCGTCCTGCTGATAATCTCTTAGTTGTGTATTATTGTTATACAACTGCTTCAGGTCCGGACATGGAACAGTATCAGGGACTTTATCCCTGTATTCAATTGATAAATTTTTGAGAGAACTGGTTATATCTTTGTAGTGTAACCCCTGTGATCTAAACGTTTTGCTGCGTTCGTCCCAGAATGCATCAGGGGCTTTTATATTGCCGCTGATTTTTATGGTTCCCTGATGATAGGTCAGTTCCGGTATATCGGTTGGCATATTTGATTTTGTTATAATTGATTTTATAATATAGAATTAATGACCAAAATATTGCTTTTGACATTGTAAATTATGTGCTATATAACCAAATGCTTTAATTAGCTATCGGAACTTCAACGGTTGTTTGTCCTTTAGCATGATATTTATCTCCAAAAAGTTTGTTCTCTGTCAGGACAGTGTTAATATCAACTGTAATATTTGTACTATCTTTTACTTTCCACTCAGGTTTTAATAAAAAGTGCAACTGCAAAGCCCCTTCACCCTGTGATTCCATATCATGGATTTCAAGTCTTGTGTTTAAATCATCGGTCCTTTCAAAATTGATTTTAGGGAATGGGGGACCTTCCGGTGTTTTTAGATAGATTTCACCGCGTTTTTCAACCAATGCTCCACTTCTGGGAAATTTGATTACCAGATTCATGCTTTCTATGGTGGTATCTTTTTTATGAGATGCAACTACTCTCAAGGGCATCTCACCGGTTTTGTTGTTGTATCCCTGATGATGTAATAATGATATTGTAAGTATCCCTTCATTGTTATCATAAAAAACCAGATGTGTTTCATCTTCCTGGACAATTTTTCTGGTATCACTTAATGTCTTCTTGGATGTCGAGGTTTCATAAATTCCGAATGTTATACCTACAATTAATACAAGTATAATACCACTCGGTAATCCCCTGAATCTCATATTTTAAACCTGAAAAATAAAAAAGTGGATTAGTTTTTATCTTTTTTCTTATAAATCCACGATACCATTGGTTCACATCTATCAATTCCAGGAGGGATGTTGTTGGGATATCCCAGTATTATCGGAGCTACTATCTTAAAATCATGCGTTATATCAAGGTCATCCAGCAGTTCAGGGCTCTGCTGTATAAAAGAACCGGCACCTACCCAGCAGCTACCCAAACCCATTGAATGGGCAGCAAGCATCATGTTTTCCGCACAAAGTGCGCAGTCATAATCAGCCAGTGTGTCGTCTCTGTTATGCATTACCAGTACCAAAATCGGTGCACCATAGAATAGGTTGAAATCTTTGTTTTTCATTTTCTCTTTCAAATCCATAGCCAGTTTTTCAGTACTGTCTTTGATATGTTCCTGAACCATTGGTTTTATGTGGTCTGATATTTCTTTTATGATGTCTTTACCCTCAATAACCACAAAGTTCCACGGCTGCAGACCAAGTGCGGTAGGTGCATGGATACCGGCGTCTATAACCTTGTTGACGGTATCTTCAGGGACCTGCTTATCAAGATAATCCCTTATACTGCGGCGGGATTTTATAGCGTCAATGACCGGGTTTTCATTTTCTTCTGCCATACGATAACCTCATTACTATCAGTATATTAAACTCCCCTTTTTAAATACCAATGCTGAGAACTTATAAATAATTGTTGAAAAATACTGGCCAAAAGATGAGACCATCAAATTAGCTTTTCGTTTTAAAAAAGTAACTCTTTTTTTCATCTT
>NZ_JBKGYF010000019.1:0-25523 GCF_046546175.1 Methanohalobium sp.
TTTACAATTAGTACATATTGTATGTAATATTATGTAAATTTGTTGTATAATTTGGGAACTGTTTTATTCCCAAAAACGACGGTTTTTGGATGGATTCTGTCATCTCTATGCTCCACAGGAAATATTATCGAACTATCATTATAATAATCCGTGTAAGGGTCATTCCCATAGGATCGTATAGCTCCGGTATCACGGCTCAAAACTTGCGAATCCGGATGAGCTCTTTTCCAGTCACCCCAGTAAACAGCATCAATAGAATTGTTTTGCTATTAATTGAATACATTCCACTCCCACCAAGAATCATAGTATAATACAATAGACAGCTTCATAATATTAAAAACTGCCACTACAACAATCAATATTTAGTTATCTGGTCAAAGGAAAAGTTAATAATATTTGAAATTGTTAATTTATTTGAGTTTAAACTAGAAACTGATTTTAAACATATTGGGGGGATATTAGATAACCGAACCATGGATTTTTGCTATTGATGAAAATAGTATACAGGATGACAGTTTTGAAGGTGTCAATTTAAATGGAACTCATGTCCTCATTGTTAAAAAAGGAGAGGACATCTATGCGCTATCAAATAGATGTGCACATATGGAGTGCCTGTTATCAAAAGGCACTCTTGAAGGATATACAATAAAATGTCCCTGTCACGACTGGAAATTCGATATAAGAACAGGTGAATTTGTAACTGCAAAAGAGATAAAAATTCCTGTTTATCAGACAAAAACATCAGAAGGTAACATATATGTAAATATCAAAGAGGGGAGATAATGGAAAAAGTATTCATGTATACACTCAGCACCTGCCCGTGGTGCAAGAAGACTAAAAAGTTTTTTAAAAAGAGAAGCATACCTTTTGATTATATCGATATTGATAAGGTAGAGGATGAGGGGGAGAAAGAAAAAATAATTGCAGAGATGAAACGCGAAGGTGGGAGTACAGCTACACCCTATGTGAAAATCGGGGATGAAGTTATCATAGGGTATAAACCAAAAAAGTATGCTGAACTATTGGGGATTGAGGAATAAATGGGATTAATATGTCATCCGAGAGAAATGAAAGAAGAAAAAAAAGATTGAGAGAAATGTTTAATAGAGTAGTAGATCCTCTGGGATACAAATTTAGCCCTGATGAAGAGCTTGTTGATTTTCTACTTGAACAGGAAGTACTTACAGAGCGTGAGAATGGCTCTCCATCTTGCCCATGCCAAGCTCTTACAGGAAACAGGGATGAAGATATGAAACTTGTCTGTCCCTGTATACCATTCAACAAAAAACATTTCGACATCATGAAACGCTGCTGGTGTGGACTCTTTGTCCATAAGGATGTTAACAACCCTGATGAACTGGAACAAATCTCTCCGAAAGAAATAGAAGAACTGGAAAAAGAAACAACTACATGAATCTAGAATATCGTCTCCTTTTTATTCCCTGCTTCATAGAAAGGAACCGTATCTAAATTTATAAGGTGGTGATTATTCATAGCTCCTGTTATCGTTGCTCAGAATTTGCAAAAGAAATTTGGAGAATTGATTGCTGTTGATGGGATTAATTTTTCGGTGGAAGAGGGGGAAGTTTTTGGATTTCTGGGACCAAACGGTGCAGGTAAAACCACTGCCATGAGGATGATACAGTGTGTTTCACCTATAGATGGTGGAGAACTTGAAGTATTCGGGAGGGATGTAAACACTCATCAAAGAGAAATCAAAGAAAAGATGGGTGTTGTTCCGCAGGAAAATAATCTTGACCCTGATTTTACAGTATATGAAAACCTGTTTGTTTATTCACGGTATTTTGACATACCAAAACAGGAAAGTGAAAAACGTATCAACAACCTACTGAAATTCGTGCAGCTGGATGAGAAAAGAGACGTTATGACAAATATGCTTTCAGGCGGGATGAAGAGGCGTCTGATACTGGCAAGGGCTCTTATCAACAATCCAAGATTATTGATATTGGATGAGCCCACTGTAGGACTTGACCCTCAAGCAAGACACCTTTTATGGGATAAAATCAAGAGCTTGAAAGAACAGAATGTTACAATTGTTCTTACTACACACTATTTGGAAGAAGCTGCATACCTTTGTGATAGGCTAGTCATCATGGATTATGGAAAAATCCTGATTAAAGGAAAACCAATGGACATAGTAAAAAAGTACATAGGCAGCGATGTAATAGAGGTTGACAATACTCCTTCTGTTATATCCTGTCTAAAAAACATCAATACTAGCTATGATGTATTAAACAGTACCATACAGGTATATACCAACGAACCAAAGAACCTGACTGACAGCCTCATGAAAGAATGCGAGTTTGAAAAGATAACCGTTCGTTCAGCCACACTGGAAGATGTGTTCCTAAAGCTTACAGGAAGAAAACTGAGAGAGTGAATTTATGCCGATTACATCCTATTTTAAAATACCAAGTCTAAGCTACAGGATTTTTAAAGTCTGGCTCAGGAATAAGGATGTATTCGTATCAACAATAAAAGTTAATCTACTTCCACCTTTACTAAGTCCGCTTCTGTATCTGTTTGCTCTTGGTCTTGGATTGGGTACTTATATCGATAACATGGAAGGGGTAGAATATATTAAATTCATCGCACCTGCTATGATATCTGTATCCATGATGTATGCTTCCTTTTTTGAATGCACCTTTGGTTCCTATGTACGAATGTATTATCAGAAAACCTTTGACGCTATTATCGCAACTCCGCTTACGATAGAAGAAGTTATTACAGGAGAACTGTTGTGGGGTGCTACCAGAAGTGCCATTGATGCAACACTTGTAGTGGTAATTGTCAGCATAATGGGATTAGTTGAATACCCACATTCATTGCTCATAATTCCGTTCTCATTCATTGCAGGCTTTCTTTTCGCGTGCCTTGGAATGTGTTTTACTGCAATCACTCCAAACATTAATTCACTTACCTATCCTTCAATACTTTTTATAACCCCGATGTTCCTTTTTAGTGGTACATTTTTCCCGCTATCACTTCTGCCCCAGCTTCTTCAATATCTAGCCTATGCCCTTCTGCCACTGACACATATTGTAAGGATAATACGGTCATTGACCCTGGGTTCACCTGATATTTTTATGCTGGGGAATTTTGTATGGATAATCGTCGCATCTATGATTCTTTTTGTACTATCAGTAAACCTTATGAAAAGAAAGCTTATAGTGTAAAAATTCTCTTTTAAAGAATACATCCAAGTTATATTTTAAAAATCCTACAATAACCAAAATTATATATGCAAAGCATAACAACAAACAATTGAAAAAATAAAGTTTTAATTACTTTTGAAGGTTGAGGGGTATGAGAATAAATGTGATATTTCATAGTTTATTCGACCATATATATATAAGATGGCTGAAGATGTTGCCGAAGGTTCCAGAGAGGTCAATGGCACCGATGTTAAAATCTATCAGGTACAAGATACACTCCCAGATGAAATTCTGGGAAAGAAATGAGCTCTGGATTCAAAGAAAAATTTTCCCATATTCCAGCCGTAACCTTGGACAACCTATCAGAAGCTGACGCTGTAATTTTCGGTACACCAACCTGTTTTGGTATGATGACTGCTCAGATGCGAACATTTCTGGATGCTCCATGTAAACTCTGGGCAAACGGTGACTTGATAAAAAGTTGGGAATTTTTTACATCCAGTGCCACCCAGAATGGCGGTCAGGATTCAACCATACTCAGTTTTTCACACGAGATTACTGCATCATGGCATGGTTATAGTAGGAGTTCCATATTCTGAAACCAGAAAGTCAACTATGAATGAAATTATAGGTGGTAGTCTCTATGGAGCTTCAACCATTGCTGCTCAGGACGGGAGTCGGCAGCCAAGTGAAAATGAGCTCGCTATAGCCCTCTTCCAAGGCAAACGTGTGGCTGGGATTACAAAAAAGCTGGTTTAATAAGATTTTTATATAAAAACCAATTAGTCAGGGGCTTCTATTGTCTTTATATTCTACATTTAGTCGCCATAATTTTTAAATATATCCCATTTAAACATATTTTGCAGCAGCTTTATTGGGTTTCAAATTTCCATCTCCTGAATACCTGATTTTTGCTTTTTTTTATAAATATCTAGGAAAAGAAATATATCTACCTGAAATAAGTATAATGATTCAATGCAATTTTAACTGTGGAGTGAAAAATGAGCAAGCAAACCCCTGCTATGCAACAGTACTATGAGATGAAAAACAAATACAGTGACGCGTTATTATTTTTCAGAATGGGTGACTTCTACGAATGTTTTGATGACGATGCAAAAATTGTTTCTGAGGAGCTTGAAATCACCCTGACAACCCGCAACGGCAATAAAAAAGGTGAAAAAAGACCGCTTGCAGGAATACCTTATCATGCTGTTGACAATTACCTTCCAAGGCTTATTAAGAAGGGCTATAAAGTAGCCATTTGTGAACAGCTGGAAGACCCACGAGAATCTAAAGGCGTTGTTAAAAGGGGAGTGGTTCGGATAGTAACACCCGGCACTGCTATCGATTCAACCATGTTTACAGATGCTGCAAACAATTACCTTATGGCTATTTCTGAAAAAAACAATGAATTCGGGTTATCATTTCTGGATGTTTCCACAGGTGAATTTCTCACTACCCAGTTAACAGATGAACCTCCCTACAACAGAATTTCAAGTGAAATCTCAAGAATGAGACCTGCTGAATGTATCCTTCCACCCTATCTTTATAATTCAGAAATTGCAGAACGCCTGAAGGATTTGAAAATTATCCCACATGAATATGATTCCAGAGCATTTGACACCAATGAAGCCAGATCACAATTGCTTCAGCATTTCAATGTTTCCACATTAAAAGGTATGGGATGTGACGATTTGCCCCTTGCTGTTTCATCATCAGGTGCAACCATCCAGTACGCCCTTGAAACCCAGATGAGAGAACTTGGGCATGTACACACATTAAAAGCTTATTCTGATTCCGAATTCATGGTACTGGATTCCATAACCCTAAGAAATCTGGAAGTAGTCAAAAGTGTACGTGGCGAAGGTCATGATGCCACCATACTCAAGGTACTGGATGATACAAAAACTCCAATGGGAAGTAGACTGCTTCAAAAATGGCTTGTAAAACCCCTGATTTCGGTGGATGACATCAACAAGCGTCTTGACGCGGTTCAGAACTTAACAGAGGAAACCCTTGTACGTTTTGATTTGAGGTCATATCTATCCTATGTAAAGGATGTAGAACGCCTGGTCGGACGTATTGTTTACGGTAATTCCAATGCAAGAGACCTTGTTGCACTTAAAAAATCTCTGGAAGTCATCCCTGATATCATACAGTGTCTTGATGAATGCACTAAATCAGATATTTTAAAAGAGATACAAGATGAACTTTCATCATTTACAGAACTGGATGATATAACTAAACTGATTGAAAAGGGAATAACAGATGAACCTCCTGCAACTGTAAGGGAAGGTGGACTTATTAAAGTCGGTTACAGTGATGAACTGGATGAATTAAAGGATGTATCCAGACATTCCAAGGAATGGATTGCATCGTTCCAGAAGCAGGAGCGTGAAAGAACTGGTATCAATTCACTCAAAGTAGGGTACAATAAAGTCTTTGGATACTACATTGAAGTTACAAAACCCAATATAAAATACGTCCCGGATGACTATATCCGTAAACAGACCATGGCAAATGCCGAGCGTTTCTACACCCCGGAACTGAAAGAACGCGAGAACATGATAATCTCTGCTGATGAAAAAATCGTATCCCTTGAATATGATTTATTCACTGATATAAACTCACGGATAGCTTCACATTCAAAGAAACTCCAGCGTACTGCAACCCTTGTTGGAAAACTGGATGTACTTGCAAATCTTGCAGAAGTTGCTGTAGACAACAACTATGTAAGACCTGAAGTTGCAGATAACTGTAATATTACAATACGTGAAGGACGGCATCCAGTTGTTGAAAATACAGTTACAGACGGATTTGTTGCTAACGATTGTGCAATGGACTGCACTGATAATCAGTTTTTATTGATTACCGGTCCCAACATGGCAGGAAAATCCACATATATGCGCCAGACGGCACTGGTTACTATCATGGCACAGGCTGGTTCCTTTGTCCCCGCATCCTATGCATCTATTGGCATAGTGGACAGAGTATTTACCAGAGTAGGTGCTTTCGATGACCTTGCAAGCGGACAGAGTACATTTATGGTGGAGATGGTTGAGCTTGCCAATATACTGAACAATGCAACTCCTAAAAGCCTGGTCCTTCTTGATGAAATCGGTCGGGGTACCAGTACCTTTGATGGATACAGTATCGCAAAGGCAGTTGTAGAATATATACATAAAAAAGATGGAGTAGGTGTCAGGTCACTTTTTGCAACTCATTATCACCAGCTTACAGAGCTTGAAAACAAGCTTAAACGAGTCAAAAATTACCACATTGCAGTGAAAGAAAAGGATGACAACCTTGTATTTTTGAGAAAAATTGTTCCTGGCGCCACCGACAAAAGCTATGGAATTCAGGTTGCACGTTATGCAGGTGTTCCAAAGAAGGTTACCAATAGAGCCAGAGAAATATTAAAAGACATTGAAAAAAATGCATCTATAGGTGATGAAGACAATAAAAAGGGCAAGAAGAGAACCAAATATACACAACTGGTATTCTTTGACCCTGAAAAACAGAAACAGGATGATAGAAGGGATGACCCTCATCCGGTTGTTGAAGAAATCAAAAACATGAATACCAATGAATTAACACCGATTGATGCATTGAACAAGCTTAATGAACTTCAGAAAAAAATAGAATCCAATGGAGAAAAATAAGAGATGGATAATTCTAAAATACATGTCCTTGATGAAAACACCATCAGTAAAATTGCAGCAGGAGAAGTGATCGAGCGTCCTGCTTCAGTTGTTAAAGAATTAATAGAAAATTCGATTGATGCTGGCGCCACAGAGATAAAAGTGGATGTTAAAGGAGGGGGAGCCGAAAAGATTGTGGTTACCGATAATGGAACTGGTATGAGTCATGATGATGCATATCTTGCTTTTACAAAACACGCAACTAGCAAAATCTGGAAACTTGAAGACCTTTATTCAACAACAACGCTGGGGTTCAGGGGTGAAGCCCTATCAGCTATTGCATCAGTTTCAAAGGTTGAGATGACAACCAGACAGAAGGGGGACCTAGCTGGTACAAAAGTTGTTGTTCAGCCTGACGGTATACATGACATTTCAGAAACAGGCGCATCTACCGGTACCTGTGTAGAGGTTTATGACCTGTTTTACAACACCCCTGCACGAAGAAAATATCTTAAAAGTGAAAGAACCGAACTTGCACATATTTCAGATATCGTCTCAAAACAGGCACTTGGAGATACCAGCATATCATTCACCCTTACCAGCAACGGACGAACAGTGCTGCATACTCCACTATCAGGAGACCTGTTCGACAACATAATATATGTATACGGACGTGATGTAGCCAAATCAATGATACCTGTAGACCATGAATTCGAACTTGTTAAGGTGTCAGGGTACATATCAAAACCTGTATTTACAAGAAGCGGTACCGATTTCCAGTCATTTTTCATAAACAATCGAAGTGTATCATCCAGAGCTATCAGCAATGCGTTAAGGACAGGGTATTATACCCTGATATCCAGAAACCGATATCCTGCTGCCGTCCTGAATATAAAAATAAATCCCAACGAAGTGGATATCAATGTCCATCCAAGAAAGAGCCATGTAAGACTCAGCCATGAACAGGATATCTTGGACGCTATATCAGAATCTGTTGAATCTGCTCTTAAAAATGCAGAACTGACCCCAAGAATAAGCAGAAAAGATAAAAACATATCCAAGGAAACATCTGTACAGCTTGGAATCGGAGAAATCGGAAACCAGAATCAACAATTAGTAGATAATATTATCCATGAAGGACCTGCCAATTATGATAACACATTTAAAAAACATCAGAAATCAGTTAGTAGTGCTTCATCTATTAAAAACACCGAAAAACGTCTAAAACATTCTGAAAGGCTGGCAACCAGTATACCAGACCAGCAGTCCGGTAACCATGAAGATTTTATAAACAAATCCGGTACTCAAACCGAAACCATCGATATAAAGGCACTGGGTCAAATAGATAATTTATATATTGTTGCTGAAATAGAATCAGGACTTGTTCTTATAGACCAGCATGCAGCTCACGAACGTATCATGTATGAACATATCTGCAAATCGAAAGACCCAGAATGTCAGGAGCTTATATCACCTATAACCCTTGAATTAAGTGTTAAAGAAAAGGTCCTGATGGAAGAGTATATACCCTATCTAGAAGAATTCGGGTTTGCTATATCTGAATTTGGACCCAGTACCTATATTATCACTTCCGTGCCAACTCTGTTTGGAAAAATGGAAAGTCCTGATATTATACACGACCTGATGTCTGAAATCTTATCTGCCGGTCGGATTAAAAATGATATAGGAATCTATGACCACATGTGCAAAACCATGGCTTGTAGAAGCGCTATCAAAGCAGGTCATGTCTGTAGTACTAACCAGATAGAGAAACTGGTGGCACAACTTCGAAACACTCAAAACCCTTACACATGTCCGCATGGACGTCCTACAATGCTCTCTTTTACAAGGGATGAGTTAGATAGAATGTTTAAAAGAACCGAGAAAAACGGCTAAATCGCTATATTTATAATCCAATGTCTCGAATGGTCAGCAATGATTGATCCGGTTAACAAAACAAAGATTCCAGATGAATGGATAGAACGTACCAGCATGCCACGCAAGAAATTAATAGAAGGAATCAAAAACGGAATGCTTGTTGTCTTAAGTGATGGTTCCGTACTGAAGAGGGGGTATACAACCGGTACCACTGCAGCTATCGCTGCAAAGTCGGCAGTCCTCTCACTTAAAAAAAATATCGATACAGTATCAGTTCCTACTCCTGTAGGCATCAGGGCACAGATGGAAGTCGATGCACATCACGGTCATTCAGTGGTTTCAAAGATGAATAACGACCATGAATCCGACATCACAAGAGGTGTTGAATTTGAATCATATGCCATGGAGTCGGACGAAATCTCCATATTTGCAGGGGAAGGAATCGGTACCATAACTAAGGATGGTTTGCAAATTAAAAAAGGAAATCCTGCCATCAATCCAAAACCCATGCAGCAAATAAGAGATTCTGTTCATGAAGCGGTTGAAGAGCTCGGAATCAAAGGAGTAAGGGTCAAGATTTCACTACCAAAAGGTGCTGACATTGCAAAAAGCACGCTCAACGACAGAATAGGAATAACCGGTGGTATTTCGATTCTTGGAAGTACCGGATTTGTAGAACCCTGGAGCGACCATCTGGGTGAAATGAAAGAGGACCTGCTCAAAACAGCATCAAAGGTTGTCATCACGACCGGTCGTGTGGGTGTCAGATATTCCACAATGCTGTTTCCGGATTACACTGTTGTACTCTTTGGAAGCAGGATTTCAGAAGGGCTTGAAGCCGCCACAGGTGAAGTGATAATCTGCGGGCTGCCAGGACTTATACTTAAATGGGGATACCCTGACATTTTAAAAGGTAGCGAATACTTAACTGTATCAGAACTGGTGAAAAAAGAACCTGATGGAAAACGTTTACAGGAAGCTTTTGAAAAAACCGTTGAAAAAGCAGGTGGTACACGTGTGGTTATTGTGAACAGAGAAGGAGAAATTATAAAAGACAGTGAGGGTGGAAAATGATAATTGCAGGTGTTGGTGTAGGACCCGGTATGCTGACAGAAGAGGCGATTGATGCTATCAGAAATGCTCCTGTTGTGTATGGATCAAAACGTGCTATTGAAATTGCAGAAAAATACATAACCAGTGAAGCCAATGAAATCAAGGATTACAAAAAACTCCATCTGTTACCAGAGGATGCTGTTGTGCTTTCAACCGGTGACCCTCTTTTTTCAGGGCTTGGAAAATTTGCCCGCAAAAATGATAGAATCATTCCCGGAATTTCATCCCTGCATCTTTCATGCGCTCGACTTGGTGTGAATTTAACAGGTCTTGCTGCTATTACCGCCCACGGTAGAGGTCCGGAACACTCAAGAAACCTTCTGATCCAGGAATTAAAACTTGATAAAAATGTTCTTTTACTGCCTGACTCATCCTTTGGTTCATCTGAGGTTGCAGAGGTTCTTTGTAATTTGAACATAAACGCAGATATTTATACCTGTGAAAACCTGGGATATCCAGAAGAGCGCATCACTGGTGGCACACAGAAAAATCCACCGGAAGTACAATCCAAACTCTATTGCATAATGATTGTACAGAAATAATACTATTTTTGAAATATTGAAATGACAAACATAGCAATTATTTTCCTTGTAGGTAATAAGTGTTACCTGAAAAAATGGGTTTATATACCATTTCAGGCCTGTTTTTATACTAAGAATTAAGTTAAGTTGTTTTAAATTAGTTAACACTGTTAAAAGTAAATAATAAGAGGTATCCTATGCATATAATGGAAGGGTTTTTACCAACTCCCTGGTGGCAGCTCTGGTTTGCTATATCAATACCAGTGATAATGTTTGGTATTTATAAGTTGAACAAGATGGTGGAGAACAAACGTGAAATTTTGCCGCTACTGGCAGTAGCTGGTGCATTTATATTTGTACTTTCATCACTCAAATTGCCATCAGTTACCGGGAGCTGTTCACACCCTACAGGAACAGGACTTGGTGCTATTCTTTTCGGACCAGCTGTGACAGCAGTTTTGTCTACAATTGTCCTGTTATACCAAGCAATATTTCTGGCTCATGGTGGTTTAACAACTCTTGGTGCCAATGTATTGTCCATGGGTATTATAGGTCCTCTTGTAGGATACGCTATCTATAAAGCAGGTATGAAATTTAATTTCAATGCCTATATAGTAGTATTTCTGGCGGCAACCTTTGCCGACTGGTCTACCTATGTTATGACAGCTTCACAATTATCGCTGGCATTTCCAGCTGAAGCAGATGGAATCCTGGGTTCATTCAAAGCATTTGCCGGTATATTTGCTGTTACCCAGGTACCGCTTGCCATAATGGAAGGTGCCGTTACAGCACTGATATTCAAATATATCGTGCAGCTTAAAAGCGATGCCCTTATCAAACTCAATGCAATCAGTAAAGAAGGTGTACGCAAACTCAAAGGGGTGACATCATGAAACTGGAACTTATAGTTGCCGCACTTGTTGTGCTTTTTGCTGCCCAGTTCCTTTATGTATCTTCTGCCACTAATGCAGCATTCAGTGGAGCAGACGGTGAAGCAGAAGGTGTAATCCAGAATATCGCTCCTGATTATGAACCAATCGTAAATCCAATCTGGGAACCACCATCCGGAGAAATTGAAAGTTTGCTCTTTGGTCTGCAGGCTGCTATTGGTGCATTGATTATTGGTTTCACCTTTGGATACTATAAAGGTAAAGGTAAAAACCAATCCAACAAATGAAAGAAAAACATTCAAAGTCTCCCTCTAGAAGACAAAATTAATTCTTCTTTAAATCCAAACAAAGGGTATTTAAATAAAACTGTAAAATACAAGTGCCTGTTATGACAACTCTGCTGGATGACTATGCATTAATAAGCCCATTGCGGTATAGAAACAACTGGCTCAAATTGATTATTGTAGCCTTTGGATTACTTGTAGGTGTATCATCCAGTTCTCCTGTTGCTCCCATACTGGTTGCTTTATCAATGAGTTTTGCTATTGTTTTTATGGGAAAAACTCCCCTTAAATTGTACCTGAAAATCCTGACTGCTCCCTTTGGATTTGCGATTACCGGAGCTGTTGTGATTCTGTTTTTCTTTGGTTCTGGAAGTGAAATTTTTTCATTTAATATATTCGGGTACCCATTTATTGCAAATTCTGATAGCGTTAATATGGCAGCTCTTGTAATATCAAGGACTTTTGGAGGTATGTGCTGTCTGTTTTTCCTTGCTTTTACCACACCTATGGTTGAATTGTTTGCTGTACTTAAAAAAACCCGGCTTCCTGAATCATTTATAGAACTTTCTATGCTGATATACCGCTACATATTCGTATTTCTGGATGTGGCAATGTCCATTAAATACGCCCAGACTATACGACTTGGATATAAAGATTTAAAAAGTTCAATCTATTCATTCAGCATGCTTGTGAGCACACTTTTCTTAAGATCATGGGAACAGGGTGAAAAACTTTATCTTGCCATGGATTCCAGATGTTATAATGGCAAAATGATGCTATTTGATGCTAAAAGACCTATTGGATTTTCAGAACTAATCATCACCTCTTTATACTTTATATTCATCTTAATCATTTTCTACTTTACAAAAAATATCTCAGTTGTTTGAGGATTAACCATGTCGATTCTGAAAACAAAAAATCTCAAATACACCTATCCGGACGGAACCACTGCTATCAACGGTGTTGATGTTGAAATCAACGAGGGGAAAAAAATTGCATTTGTTGGGAGAAACGGATCCGGTAAATCAACCCTTTTTTTACTTCTGAACGGAACCCTTGAACCGGATGAAGGTGAAGTACTATATCATAATGAACCAATAAAATACGATTCCAAATCCCTTCGAGAAATACGCAAAAACGTAGGTATCGTGTTCCAGAATCCAGATGACCAGATATTTGCTCCGACTATCTATCAGGATGTGGGATTTGGACCCACAAACCTGGGATATTCAAAGGAAGAAGTTGATGGGGTAGTAAACAATACCCTTGTATACATGGGACTCAAGCATTTGAAAGACAAACCTCCCCACCATCTAAGCGGTGGTCAAAAGAAAAGGGTCGCTATTGCAGGTGTGGTGGCAATGGACCCAGAAGTAGTCATTCTTGATGAACCGCTTTCCAACCTTGACCCTGTTGGTGCAGATGAACTGCTGGATTTGTTGAATGAGTACAACCATTTCGGAAAAACCATCATAATATCCACTCATAATGTCGACCTTGCCTACAAATGGGCGGATTATGTATACCTCATGTCAAACAGTGAAATGATAAAAGAGGGGACCCCTGAGGAGGCATTGAGCGACACTAATGCTGTAAAAAAAGCCGCACTTACCCATCCTACCTATCAGGAGATATACCATGAACTCAGGATAAGAGGGATTGCCCAGGACAACCGTGCTCCAAAAGATATTCCCGAACTCGTAGATACACTCAAACCACTTGACCTTATGTGGGTAAATGTACCTCCTGAAACAAGAGTAGGTGATTATCTAAATCTTGGTGTGATGTATGGAGAGTATGCTGAACATTCACCCTATGAGGCTGTCAATGCCAAAGTGCTACACATACACGAAAACAACATGGCTATCGTGGAGTTTAACAGACATGGTTTCAGAGCAGGGGGTATTATGCTGTATGACATGGATGAATACGAACCTGAGGAATTCGGAGAACTTACAAAAAATGCAGATATAGAAGTTATCGGTGCCATGGGTAAAAAGAGCAAATCATTCGCAGAAGACGAAGGGATTACAATTGAAATTACAACCAATGTAATAGACAGGTCTATACTGACAGCTCTTTGCGGAAAACGGTGCCTTATACTTACAAACGGCGGTATGATTGACCATGCATTAAAACGTATAAATGATTACGCAGAAAATAGTGGTATTGAACTGCATGTAGGAATTTTAAACAGAGACAAATCACTTAATTTTCAATATTTAAAACCAGAATTTTAACATAATATTACAGTATATTTGAGTGTTACTTTAACCGCTTTTTATATATAGAATTAATCCATTTAGTAACACGAAATGTTACTATCAAGCGTCCAAATTTTTTTATAAGTAGATACCTCATTTGTATTCTGGTGGTCTAATGATCAAATTCGAAAATGTAGGAATTTCCTGTGGGAACAGGAAAATAATTTCAAAATTTAACTTAAAAGTGGATAAAGGTGAATAATGTATTAATCAAAGGAAAATCTGGAACTGGGAAATCTACATTATTAAAGATGTTACCATGTATCACATAACCGGATGAAGGACTAGTATATATTCAGAACATGCCTGTTACTTCCAGCTCTGTTTGGAATATAAGGAAACAGGTACCTTATGTATCACAGGACACCGATACAGGCGAAGGAAATGTAAGAAAACTAGTTGAGAACGTATTTGCATTAAAAGCCAATAGAAGTATTGAGTGCCAATAAAAACTCAATTTTCTTATAGAACATTTCCATCTGAAAGGGGATATACTGGACAATATTTTTGAATACTTATTCGGTGGAGAAAAACAGAGAATTGTTACCATCCACTAATTGCTTTTACAAAGAGATGTGTATCTTCTGGATGAAATAACATCAGACCTTGATTTTGAACTTAAAAACAGGATTATGGATTATTTCCTCAATCATGAAAACCTGATCCTGATTATCGTATCCCACGACGAATAATGGAAAAAGATGATGTACAAATCATTAAATTGGGTGATTAAGTGCACATCTATGACATATCTATTATTGGTTTAATACTGGGGTTTGTTATGCTTGCAATTCCTGTAACAATAATCAAAATTGTAAAACTGGACATGATTAAAAAAATCCCTTGCATCCATCATCAGGATGATTGTCTAGTTATCCATTGTGGGCATGTTTTTAACATTTATTTTTGATTTGAACAACAGTTTATTGAATATAGCATGGATACTTGTAATGATAGCTGTTGCATCATATGAATCAGTCATAATACAGGGTTTAAGATTCAAAAAAGTCTATATTCCAACCATCGCAACATTTGCTTTTGCAAACCTAGCAATGCTAGTTTATCTCAACCTGTTTGTAATAGACCTGAATAACGCTTTAGATGCCAGATTGATACCATATCGGGATTTCTTCTGGTAAAGCACTGAACGGAAATATAATAGGTGTAAGTAATTATTATCACAGTATCAAAAGAAATGAAAACCATTATATATCCAGCATCTCTCTTGGAGCCAAAACACATGAAGCTCTTTTACCCTACATAAGAAACGGTTTAAGATCTGCATTAAAACCTGCATTTGGAGAGATCGCTACAATATACCTGGCATGATGTCAGGTCAGATGATTGCAGGAATCAGTCCTGTTTTAGCGATTAAGTATCAGATAGCTGTAATGATAGAGGTTTATGTGACCACTGTTACTTGTGTTGCACTTAGTAAAGTATTAACATCACTGATAAATTTCGATGAATATGGACTTCTCAAAAAAGTCATATTCAAAATACTGCATATAGTTAAACAGTAATAAATAAAATTGTAAAATAGAGTGCTATATCAGTGTATAGCACCATTGAAATCAGAGTATTACCTGTGCAGGTGTTTCATCTTTTTCTTCTTCATATTCGGTTACAAGTGCTTCAGTTGTCAAAACAGTTCCTGCGATTGAAGATGCGTTCTGGAGCGCACTTCGTATCACTTTTGTGGGTTCAATAATACCTGCTTCGAACAGGTCTTCAAATTTGTCGGTTTTGGCATTGTAACCGAACTGATCATTGGATTCAGATTTCACACGAGCTACAATTTCTGCCCCTTCTCTTCCTGAATTTATCGCAATCTGTCGCAGAGGCTCCTCCAATGAGCGTTTGACAATTGAAGCTCCTATCTTCTGATCTCCTTCAAGTTTCAGATTTTCCAGTTCTTTGGCAGAGTTGTAAAGTGTTACTCCTCCACCTGTTACAATTCCTTCTTCAACAGCAGCTTTGGTGGCATTTAATGCATCATCAGCTCTCATCTTCTTCTCTTTGAGTTCTGTTTCGGTGGCAGCTCCTACCTTGACAATTGTAATTCCACCGCTTAACTTGGCGAGACGCTCCTGGAGTTTATCTTTCTTTCTGTCGGATTCCGCGACATCAATCTGGGATTTGATCATTCCCATTCTTTCATCAATGGTTGATTTGTCACCTTTGCCTTCAATGATTGTGGTCCTCTTGTCGTCTACAGTGGTTTTGCGCGCTCTGCCAAGCATGTCCTCTGTGAAATTCTCAACTTTCATGTCCTTGTCTTCACTGATTACAGTACCACCGGTCAGTACTGCGATATCCTCAAGCATCTCTTTCTGCTCGTCACCGAATCCTGGTGCTCTAACAGCACATACGCGCAGTGAACCGCGTAGGATGTTCAGAACCAGTGCAGCCTGTGCATCTCCTTCAATCTCCTGTGCAATAATCAACAGTGGTCTGCCTTCATTTGCCACTTTTTCAAGTGCAGGTACTATCTGGTTTACTGTGTTAATTTTCTCATCTGTTATCAGGATGTATGGTTCATCAAACTCACAGACCATGTGTTCCTGATCTGTTACCATGTAAGGTGATAGATAACCACGGTCAAACTGCATACCTTCAACAAATTCAAGTTCATTTTCGAGGGTGTTTGATTCCTCAACAGTTATAACTCCGTCATATCCTGCTTTGTCCATTGCATCTGAAATCAGACTGCCGATTTCCTCGTCATTATTTGCTGACACTGTTGCAACCTGGTAGATTTTTTCCTTTTCACTCACATCCCTGCTTTTATCCTTAAGGTACTGGACAACCTGTTTAGCGGATGTATCAATACCGCGTTTTAAATCCATTGGATTTGCACCTGCGGTTACATTCTTGATACCTTCTCGAAGCATGCTCTGTGCAAGAAGTGTTGCAGTAGTTGTACCGTCTCCGGTAGTATCCTGGGTTTTGGATGCAACTTCCTTCACAAGTTTTGTACCCATGTTTTCGAACTTGTCCTTGAGTTCTATTTCTTTTGCAATGGTTACTCCATCATTGGTAATTGTGGGACTTTCTGATTTATCGAGTACAACATATCGTCCCTTTGGACCCAATGTGATTTTTACTGTGTCCGATACTTTGTTGACACCTGTTAATAATGCGTTACGTGCACTTTCATCGAATAATAACTGTTTTGCTGTCATTTCAAAACCACCTCCTTTTTAATCAGTCTTCAACCTTGGCCAGGATGTCCTTTAAATCGACAAATATATGTTTTTCTCCATCCAGATCTATTTCATCGGTCTGATAGCCACCATAGATGATTTTTTCGCCTTCTTTTAAAGGAAGTTCACTACCGTCTTCATAGGTCCCTACTGCTACCACATATCCTTCTTTGTTTTCTGGTTGAGCACTCTCTGGAATATAAATTCCACCTGAGGTCTTCTCTTCCTTTTTAACTTTGACTAATACTCTTTCACCGATTGGTTTTATATTCATTTCCTACCGACCTCCGTTATTATAAATTTACAAATATAATCTCCCAAGTTGTTATTCCTGATAATGCAAAACAAATATATAAAATTTACCAATTTAATAGAATTTATTCCAATTAAATAGAAATGAAACCTACTAAATTGAGAAAAACTTAAATATATTTTAAAAGATACAGGTAGTTGATGAGTCAGAGGATTATCCTGAACAAATTGGATAAACCAAAAAATAAGAACCTTGAAAGTGATGCCCTCTGGATATGCGAAAGTTTAGGATTTTCTTCTGGGAGGGACATAGAAAATACATCTACAAAAGTCATTATTAGCCTACTTAAAAATCTGTCTCACGAAGGTAAAACCTCCTCAGAAGCAATTGCAGAGGACTTGGACATAAAAATATCCCGTGTTAATTATCACATTCGAAGCCTTGTTAATTCAGGACTGGTTTATAGAGAAAGAAGATCACTCTATTTGAGAGGTGGAAGTTTCAAAACCGCAATACAAGAAATGAGAAAAGATGCCGACCGTATATTTGAAGATTTGGAAAAAGTAGCAGAAGAAATTGACGGTAAAATGGGCATCAAAAACAGGTGAGTATTTAAAGTATAAATAAAATTAGTATCAATAGCTATGGCTTTCTTTTAGCAGCAGTGCATCACTTTCAAGATTAGGACTCTCACAAATTACAAAACCTTTGACACTGAATTCTTTAAAAGCTTGAAGCAACTGCATATAATTAAAATCTGATTCATGAAGATTTACATGATTTTTCTCACCCTTTGAATTGTATACTATTCCTGACACATGAGAATGTAAGTTGTCCAATCCTTCCCTGCCAAGGAACTCTTCTACCCTACTTAGAACGGATTTGAATTCCTCGAAAGAATTATTTCCACCATTGGACCTTGCATGCAGGTGTGAAAAATCAATACACGGAAGTACACCTTCAATTTCACTGCTAAGATGCAAAATCTCGTCCAAATCTCCAAATTGTGTTCCTTTACCTGTGGTTTCAGGGCGAAGAACTGCCGGAATATCGTCATCTTCCAGTCTTGATGATAGGTCACTTAACAGTTTACATACTCTGGAATATACGTTGTTACTAATATCGTTGTGATAGTAGGCCGGATGGAAAACAATTGATTCAGCACCACACAATGACCCGATTCTTGCTGACTGATAAATCCTTTCCATACTGGCATCGATTTTTTCCTGTTCAGCAGAATTTAGATTGATATAATAGGGTGCATGTACACTCAATGATACACTGGTGGTTTTTGATGTTTCATACACCGAATGAGCCTTCTCGTCTTTCATACGGACTCCGCGAACAAATTCAAGTTCCATACAATCGAGTCCGATTTCACGGATATATTCAATTCCCTTTATACTGCCTTTATTTTTGGCTCCGTGTGGAGTTCCAGCAGTTCCGAATAACAAATTTTCCTGCATGATATCGTCAAACCAGTTTAAACAATTCCAAGATGCTGTTTAAGTTGTTTTACCCGCTCATCTGAAAGCTTTTGAGATATCATATCCATCAGAACATCAATATCACCAGGTTCCAGTGATCTGATATCCTCTTTATTATCAAGGGCAAGCTCCACAAGATAATCCAGTTCTTCCGAAGTTAACCTATCTATTCGCTGTTTAAAATCTTCGGAAGATTCAACAAATTTATGGGAGATTGGCCTTAATATAAATGGATAGGTATGTCCCCATTCTGAAGTCACACTACCTTCTGCTTCAGGTGCCAGCTTATTAAATATTTCAATATCTTTTTCTGAAAATTCTCGTCCTGCCATATAAACCACTTAGATATTAATCTATTTTTAATTTTTTCTAGGTTTGAGTACATTTCCATGGATATCGATTTCACCACGCATGATACGGGTAGATGATATCGGCAGGGAATCCTCTGCCATAACACATTCTATCTTTACAATTTCGATAGGTTTTAATCCCCTTTCCTGTCGTAATTCATTGAGTTTTAACGCAGAATCATACGTTTCAGACGAAACCACAATATAATCGTAATCATCTGTAAGAGTTGGTCCATATGGATCAGTCAATTTAAAAATCCTACAATTGCTGATTTTGTTATTAAGTGTTTTGATATAATCCACAAGATTTTTTTTCCTTGTGTCATAATCGGTCATTTCAAGTCTCTGCTTTCGTGCCATCTCGTTGGATGTCAGCCCTATATCAACATGTCCGTCATTTGCCAATTCAAACGTTTTTTTGATGAGTTTTTTATGCCCATCATGAATATATTGAAACGTTCCACCTACTGCTACCTTAGCCATCTCTCCTGAAATCGTGTTTTTTATAAAATAAGTTTTCGTTAGAAAATTTGCATCATGCAAATTTTTATCAGAATATTTATCTACATAAATTGTCGTCATGATACTATCCTTATACGTTTCTATTAGAATACTTGCACATCGCTTGCTTTATCTATATATACCACCACATCAATAAAGTATAACAATACTATAGTTATATTACTATAGAAATCGTGCACCCAGAAATAATAACCAAGTGCACCAACAGGAGTATAAAAATGGCTGAAGTTACACTAGAAGACCTAGACCATGTGGGTCCAGCAACCGCACAGAAGTTGAGAGAAGCAGGATTCAATTCAGTAGAAGCAATTGCAGTAGCATCTCCTACAGACCTATCACTCAGTGCTGATGTAGGTGAAGCAGCCGCTTCCAAAATCATCAATTCCGCACGCAGTTCTGCCAATATCGGAGGATTTGAAACCGGTGACCTGGTGATGGAGAGAAGGAAACAGGTGGGCAAATTATCAACCGGATGTTCTGAATTCGATGAGATGATGGAAGGTGGTATCGATACCCAGTCCATCACTGAATTATACGGAGAATTCGGTTCAGGAAAAACTCAGATAGCACACCAGCTTGCTGTTAATGTCCAGCTTCCAAGGGAACAGGGAGGACTCAATGGTTCTGTAATATTTATTGATACCGAAAATACATTCAGACCTGAAAGAATTAAGCAAATGGTTCAGGGTGCTTCAGAACACCACAGCATCGATTATGACCCCGAAGAGTTTCTAAAAAATATTCATGTTGCAAGAGCATATAATTCCAACCACCAGATACTCCTGATGGATTCTGCCATGGAACTTGCAGAAGAATCCAAAAAGTGGGATCAGCCTGTCAGACTTTTAATTGTTGATTCATTAACCGCTCATTTTAGAGCGGAATATATCGGACGAGGTACTCTTGCAGACCGACAGCAAAAACTCAACAAACACCTTCATGCACTGCAACGGTTTTCTGACCTTTATAATGCGGTGATAATAGTCACCAACCAGGTTATGTCAAAACCAGATGCTTTCTTCGGAGACCCGACCAAACCGATTGGAGGTCATATTATTGGACATACGGCCACATTCAGGATGTATCTTAGAAAATCAAAAGGTGATAAAAGAATTGTAAGACTGGTTGATTCACCAAACCTTCCGGATGGTGAAGCGATAATCTCAGTCACACCGCTGGGTCTTACAAACCCATGATATTTTATTAATTTTAAACTGGTCAAATATGAAATTCAAAGCCCTTGTAGTTGATATTGATGGTACAATCACCTTTAAAAATCGGAGACTCAATCTAAAAGCTGCAGAGATGCTGTACAAACTGAATATTGATTCGGGGATACCAGTAGTACTGGCAACCGGCAACATACTCTGCTTTTCACAGGCAGCTTCAAAACTTATTGGTTTAAATGGGTTTGTGATTGCTGAAAACGGTGGATTGGTTTCAAAAGGGTTTGATACCAGACCCTATATATTGAGCAATATCAGAGAATGCGAAAACGCATTCGATTTTTTATCAAAATATCTACAGATCACAAAACTGGACCCTGAATACAGAAAAACTGAAATCGCTCTGAGAAGAGATTTTGATTTTAAGTATGCCAGACAATTGGTTGCAGATAAATACCATGTAGACCTGGTTGACACTGGATATGCTGTCCACATAAAAAACAATACAATGAATAAAGGAACAGGTCTTACAAAAATTTCAGAACTTATGGGATTAAAACCGAAGGACTTTGTTGCTATGGGGGATTCAGAAAACGACCTGGAAATGATTGATTATTCAGGTCTTGGAATCGTTGTAGCAAACGGTGACCAGAAAACAAAGTCGATTGCAGATATTGTTACAGAAGCAGCTTATGGTGATGGTGTGGTTGAGGCTTTGGAATATTTAAATTCCAATGGCTGGGAAGTAAACCCGCCATAAACCTCAACCTGATTTATTTATTCTCCCTGTTGTAGACTCTTTATAATTTTTTTATCCACAACAATATAGTCCTTTATTGCACGCACCGATTCAAATGGTAAGAGTATATACTGGTCATCCTTTTGAAAATCCGAGGTATCGATATTCATATCTGGTCTTACCATGAGGTCTACCAGTTCACTGGTATCAAGATCCATAGTTATATTATAAAGTGTTCCGAGTTCGGTTCCATCGGTTGTCATCACCTGTTTACTGGACAGATTCTTTGCAAATACTTTCGCCATCATTATCCCTGCCAATTAATTGTTTTTCATAAATATCCGGTATAAGAGCTGGTTTCTGTTTTCTTCATACCGCCTTTGAATTGTTCCTTTATCTTTTCGTAATAGTCAACCATATCCTTAGTTACTGTTGGTCTGACCTTTTTAATTGCTTCTTTAAAATACTTCAACCCTACTTTATCAGTTTCAAAATCGTCTCTTAAAGAGAGCATGACAGCTTCTCTACATACTGATTCTATATCAGCACCGATATACCCCTCTGTTATATCCGCAAGTTCACTGATATTAACATCATCTGCAAGTGGAATGTTTTTGCTGTGTATTTTGAATATATTTTCTCTGCCTTCCTTGGTGGACTGACTGACAAGAACCAGTCTATCGAATCTTCCAGAACGAAGAAGTGCAGGGTCAATTATTTCCGGACGATTGGTTGCTGCTATGACTATTACATCTTTTAGTGGTTCCAGACCATCCATTTCAGTAAGCAATTGATTCAATACCCTTTCAGATGTTCTACCGTCTTCTGTCATTCCGCTGCGGGTGGATGATATTGAATCAATTTCATCGAAGAATATTACACAGGGTGCCACCTGTTTAGCTTTCTTGAATGTATCCCTGATTGCTTTTTCAGATTCACCTACCCATTTATGCAATATCTGCGGTCCTTTGATACTTATAAAATTAACATTGGATTCATTTGCGACTGCCTGGGCTACAAGTGTCTTCCCGGTGCCAGGAGGTCCAAAGAGCAACAGTCCTTTGGGTGGTTTAATTCCCATCTGTTCAAATTTTTCTGGTCTTTTAAGCGGCCATTCAACTGCTTCTACAATTTCCTGTTTAACATTCTCAAGACCTCCTATATCAGACCATTTTACAGATGGAACCTCGACCAGTACCTCTCTTAGAGCAGAAGGTTCTATCTCCACAAGTGCATTATCAAAATCCTCTGGGGTTACAACAATTTTTTCCAGTGTTTCTTGTGGTATTTCCTCATCCAGATTGAGGTCAGGCAAAAACCTCTGGAGAGAACACATTGCTGCCTCCTGTACCAATGCCCTAAGGTCTGCTCCCACAAAACCCTGGGTGTTTTTTGAAAGATACTCAAGGTCTACATCTTCAACTATCGGCATACCTCTGGTATGAATTTGAAGTATCTCATGTCTGGCATCAGTGTCGGGTACACCGATCTCGACTTCTCTATCAAATCTACCTGGTCTACGAAGGGCAGGATCAAGGGAATCCACTCTGTTGGTTGCACCTATCACTACTACCTGTCCCCGTTCTTCAAGACCATCCATCATTGTCAAAAGCTGGGATACCACCCTGCGTTCCACTTCACCTGTAACATTTTCACGTTTGGGTGCAATGGAATCAATCTCATCGATGAATATAATCGATGGTGCATTCTCTGAAGCCTCTTCAAAGATTTTACGAATACGTTCCTCACTTTCACCATAATACTTGCCCATGATTTCTGGTCCAGCGATGTAGAGGAAATTTGCACGGGATTCATTTGCTACCGCCTTTGCTATCAGGGTTTTCCCTGTTCCTGATGGTCCATGCATTATTACTCCCTTTGGCGGCTCGATATTCAGTCTTTTAAACAATTCATTGTTTTTCAATGGAAGTTCTATCATCTCACGTACCCGCTGTATCTCACTTCCAAGCCCACCGATGTCTTCATACTTGATTCCCTTTACAGCGTTTGAATATCCTCTGGCAGGTTTCTGACTCAATTCGATTTCTGTCGATTCATCAATGATAAGGATTGAATCTTCTGGTTCGGTTTCTACCACTATGAGAGGAATTGCCTGTCCACCGGCAACCGGACCTGACATGGGCTGGTTCATGGAACTGATAATCGGTATTACATCATCCTGAACAATCGGTCGTTTGAGAATGTTGCGTTTTATAATCTCACTTGTATTATCCCCGAATTCCATCATCATGCCTTCAGGGGGTGCAAGTACTACTTTTTCAGCGGGTTTTGCTTCAACTTTTGTTAAAGTCACCCGTTCTCCTATACTTACACCTGCGTTCTGCCTGATGAAACCATCAATCCTGACAAATCCCTGCTCCCAGTCCTGACGGTCAGCTCTCCATACCTTTGAAGCTGTCGTTTTTTGTCCATCTATTTGTACAATATCACCGGGAGATGCCTGAAGTTCCAAAAGTGTGTTTGGATCAAGGCGAATTATGCCCCGTCCGAAATCGTTTGGGTGTGCTTTTTCGACTTTTCTCTGTACTCCATCCATCGAAGTCATCCTTAAAATGATTTAATTATAGTTATATAAAACCTGTTTATGTTATTTCAATGCATAAAAACTATATGGTTTTAAAGTTTATTATTCCTCAGTGA
The DNA here is from genome assembly GCF_046546175.1 of Methanohalobium sp. NCBI lineage: Archaea > Methanobacteriati > Methanobacteriota > Methanomicrobia > Methanosarcinales > Methanosarcinaceae > Methanohalobium > Methanohalobium sp. The sequence goes on from NZ_JBKGYF010000019.1 coordinate 24,152, forward strand.
ATTTTAAATGCAAGCACTGGTATTTGAGCCTTTTTCTGGAGCTTCTGGTGATATGGTAATTGCAAGCCTTATAGGACTGGGTGCTGACCAGTCTAGGGTAAAAGATATCATGGAATCAGTTGCTGATGTATCAGTATCTATTAATCAGGTCAAAAAAAATGGTATACATTCGATAAATGTTGATGTAGAAAGCAATCAAGATGAAAAACCCAGAAAATACTACGATATAATAGATACTATCAAATCCTCATCATTATCCAATAATATAGAAAAAGATGTTCTGGACATATTTTCAATAATGTCAGAAGCTGAATCCAGAATCCATAACCAAAACCTACTGGATTTACATTTTCATGAAATAGGACAGATGGATGCAATAGCTGATGTTGTAGGTGCATGTACCGCAGTACATGAGTTTAATTTTGATAAAATCTACTGCACACCGATTATAACAGGAAAAGGTCTTGTAGAATCTGAACACGGTAAATTACCTGTCCCTGCCCCTGCGACCATGGAAATATTAAAAACCGGTAACATGATTTTCCAGAATGGAAATATTTTAAAAGAGCTCTTAACTCCTACTGGTGCTGCAATACTTTCACATTTTGCTGTTTCGGTTGATAACTATCCTCCTTCCCAGATAAAACAAATAGGTTACGGGGCAGGTGATTTGTACCTTGATGAACAACCGAATGTCCTGCGAACTTCTCTTTCAGAAATTGATAACGCACTCGTACATGATTCTGTGGAAGTACTTGAAACCAATGTAGATGATATCACAGGGCAGGTTCTTGGATACCTTGTGGATGAATTACTAGCAATGGGCGCCAGGGATGTTACAATCACACCAACCACCATGAAAAAAGGAAGGCCTGGTCACATAATACATGTAGTTTCAAGACCAAGTGACACATCAAAACTTGCGAGAAAAATAATCACAGAAACCGGTTCATTGGGTGTTAGAGTTATACCCACAAGACACCGATTGATTGCAAAACGCTGCATTGAAAAATTTAAAATCAAAATCAATGATGAATATCATGAAGTAAATATCAAAATTGCCAGAGATGTCAATGGTACGCTGTTAAATATATCAGCCGAATATGAAGACTGTAAGAAAATTGCAGACTTTACAGGGCTTATTTTAAAAGATATTATCCGTACAGCAGAAGAAACTGCAAAGGATATCTTAAAAAATAGATAAGGTAATTCCATCAACTTTATATACCATTTTGGTAATTAACAATTTGAAAGGTTTGAACCATATTGGTTACTTAGAATTTGTTACAACATTAAAATAAATTCTTTACTTCCAATAATTACAAACCAATTAATTAGACATTGAATATTTAAGGACGTGTATTAATTTGTA
>NZ_JBKGYF010000020.1:0-25001 GCF_046546175.1 Methanohalobium sp.
CGATTTGATGCAATGCTGAAGACATAAGGGTTTTCTACCTTCCATTGTTATAAATAATTCAGGATTTTACCAATGAATAGTCAGCTAGGATTTTGAGGAATTCCTCATCTACTTCCATTAATACGGTCTGGAACATGGCAACATGGACCTTTTCTTCTCTTGCTATATCCAGAAGAACCGTTTTGAGATTTTCATTATCGGTAAGATTGGCCATTTCTTCGTAGAGGTTAATGGCATCAAGTTCTGCTATTATGGCTGCTCTAAGGGATTCTTTATTTATATCTCCCTGTTTTACTCTTTCAAGGTCTATGGGTATTTCTGATAACAAACTCTCACCCAATATCAAATAGGAGACCAACTATTATAAACTTTGTCTTGAGGGATTATTATTCAAACTGGCAAAATCTGAAAAACAGGGACACATCACAACCAATGGTGCAGTTGTGATGTTTGGTTACTTATTTTTTAAATTCGGTGTAACCGCATTTGCCACAGGATAGTCTGTCTTTGTGTTCTGCAAGAAATACACCCACTCCGCAGCGTGGACAGAACAGATGTGTTCTTTCAATGTTGTCTCCGTCAACTTTATAGTACTCATACACATTTGCCATACAATCACCTTTTATGCTTCTGATTCAGCTTCTTCAGGGGGTTTGTTTCTTTCAATCGTATAGTTGGATTCAATAGACTTTAATGAATCAATATCGTCATAAGCTTTAGCATATCCCCACCCTTCCTTTTTACCATACTGATTATCAATTTCCTGAACAATTATTAATTCTGATGATATATTCAGCATGGCTGCAAGTTTGTTTCTAATAACATTTCTTGACGGGGTAGCACCGTCAAATGTTGTTATGAAATTTATTTTCCTTCGGTTTAACATTGGGTTGTGGCTGTCTTCTGTTATTTTAATATCCATTCAATTTCCTCCATAAACTATTTAAATCATCATCAGTTATCTGTGCTTCAATTATTTTATTCAGTAAGTCTTTTACTTCTTCTTTTTTTGATTTGGTGATTTCGACCAGTACTACACCTTCCCCTGGTTGACCATAAAGAACGATTGAATTTATTGGAGCCATTAAAATAGCAGGCAAAGCCGCTAGGTCCTCTTCACCATTAACAAATATCCGTACATGGTTTTTTGATAATAATGCGTTCTCTATTTTGTTAACCAGGTCTTCAGTTATAGTACCTGCAGGGTTATCTACAGTTACCTGTGTAAATCTATGATTTTTTTCAACACGGTCTGGTGTAGGTTTTCGATTTGTTCGGTTATCTATTATATAGATATCCGGTATAATATCTGATTCAAGTAAGTGGAAAGTTGTAACATCTCCTACAGATATAAGTTTTGTGGGGGTTTTGAGCTGTTGCTCCATCTTTTTTATGGTATCTTTACCAGTACCCTGAAATACTGCCCCGAAATATTTACGCAACATCGGGCGCAAGTTTTCAGGTAATTCTATTTGTGCTCCCAAAATTACCGCACCTTCAGAGCATATTTATCTGGCATTTCAATACCAATTTTCTCTGCAATTTTTGACCTCTTTGGGTCTATAATTATAACAAGGCCACTCCAATCAGAACTGAGATTACTCGATCCACATACAGGACATGCCTGACTGAGAGTAATCCTGTGACATTCCCTACATACCTGTTCACTCATGATAATCCTCCAGTGTTAAAAATCACTTGACTGCTTTTGCAGTAGCTTGACGTTCTTCTTCAAGCCATTGAGATTGTCCCAGACCAACCTGACGCATGGTGAGTCCGATTTTGCTTTCTCTTGCATCCCTCTCATTTATGCTGACCGCAACAATACGGGCTCGTACATAGTCACCTTCTGAAAGGGCACGATTCCTATTTTTACTTATAAGCCTTGCGTTTTTACTGTCATAGGACATGAAGTCGTCAGTAATCTGGCTGACATGAAGCAGCCCATCCATTGCACCAAGACTAACAAAAGCACCGAAATCCACAATCTCTACAACCTGTCCTTCGATGACCTCCTGCATCACAGGTATGAATACAATGGCTTTAAAGGTCACATCATAATACACAGCACCGTCGCCCATAATAATGTGCCCTTCTCCTATTGATTCTATATCAGTGACGGCAACAATGGAACCAAATTTTTTATCAATTCTCCCCTCTAACTTGTTTTCTAGCGCATCCTTTATACTGGCTTTTTCATCATCACCCAGTTTGTCAGGTGATATGCGCACCGTGTCTACAAGTTTCATTCTTTTGTACATTTTTTCTCTCCGGAAAATGTGATTTTAATTAAATTTTAATAATTCTGGGTTTATATACTTTACTTAAATTTGTTGTATTCTATATGTTATGATGTTTTTTCCAGGTGGTTTTTCTGACGCAGATATATAACTGTTATATCTTTATCCATTAACTTCTTTTTAAGTTCTATGTCATTTGTAAGTACTGCAGAATTCAATTTGTTTGCAAGTTCAATTATAACATCGTCTGCTATCCCGCACTGGTTAACAATTTCGCATTTTTCGCCTAAACTATGTGCAACCTTTGCAGCAACTTTATCTGAACCCTTTGCTTTTTTTACCAGTGAGTCAAGTTCATTCAATACCGCTTTAGGGACAAGGTACCGGTTGTATCCCAAACGTCTAAGTTCTTGAAAAATATCAACATTAAACTGCACCGGTACCATCAGCGCATTGGTATCGATAATTACTTTCAAGATTTAATTGCTCCTGCACCTATAAGCCTCCATCTTGACCCTATACGTCTGCTGATTGCAACCATCGAACCGGGTTCTGCACATACTGGTCTTTTAAGTTTGACTTCTGCAACATTGGACCTTGCACTGGTGACTACTCCAACAGTGGTGGCAGTACCTACATTTAGCATCAATGGTTCACTTGTTTTTATATTACCTATTTCAGAATCTATTTCCTCTGTAACACCAACAATTTTATCAAAAAGATGGAGCTCCAGTGTGAATGATTGATGAGTGGGAGGTAATTTGCCGGGTTCACCCGCGACCTGACCTGTTAATGAGTCACTCTTTGTAAGTACAGGGTCAAGTGTAGTACCAACAGCAATTAATCCTCCAGGGGCCACTTCTTCAAGTCTTTCAGCCCCAGTCAATAGCATGGATATATTGGTTGTGATCGGTTCCCATTTTACTGCTCCTTCACTTTCAACCTTTCGTCCCGGCCGGATTTCCAGTTCATCACCTGAATGTAATGTTCCGTCCTTTAGGGTACCTCCAATCACACCACCTGATATTTTGTTTAAGGAGTATCCCGGTTTATTGATGTCAAACGATCTTGCTATAAACATTCTGGCAGGTTTGTTCATTTTGTGAACAGGGGTAGGAATGATGTCTTCCATTGCTTTTATCAGAACATCGATGTTTATATTCTGTTGAGCGGATATTGGTACGATAGGTGCATCTTCAGCAACAGTGCCTTTGACAAAATCTTTAATTTGATGATAATGCTCAACCATTTTGTCTCTTGTGACAAGGTCTATCTTATTCTGAACTATGATTATATTTTTTATACCGATGATGTTTAGAGCCATCAGATGTTCTTTTGTTTGTGGTTGGGGACATTTCTCATTGGCAGCAATCACAAGTATAGCCCCATCCATGATAGCCGCACCTGAGAGCATGGTAGCCATGAGTGTTTCATGCCCCGGTGAATCAACAAAAGAGATTTTTCTCAGCTCTCTGGTTTCACTGTCACAACCCGGGCATGTATTTTCTACAGTATAACAATTGGGTACCGGACATTGAGGACATTCTCTTAATGTAGCATCAGCATACCCCAATCTGATAGATATGCCCCGTTTCATTTCTTCACTATGTCTGTCTGTCCATACACCTGATAATGCTTTGACAAGTGTAGTTTTGCCGTGATCGACATGACCTACCAGTCCGATATTAACGCAAGGTTGACTCAATTTTTAATTTCCTCCATGTAATGATAAAATGATAGTAATAACTAATATAGAACGGAATTAATAAACTAAAATGACCTCATTTAAAGTTTGTGTTTAGTCTTCTTATTTGTTTATTATATATAACAACAATGCCTGAAATCTGAAATGAGTCGACCAGCCAAATATTTTTCCTTCTATTAGTTTATGTAACAATTTTATCAAGCTGGTTCGTTTCAATAGCTCTTCTGATTTCTAAAGCAACACGTCTGCCAGTACTCATTGGTTTGCGCCACAGGGTATTACCATAAGAATGCCCGACTGACATATGGACATTTGTTCCGCCACCAATCCTTGGGGCTACGTCATAAATATGGAAATTCAGGTCTTTGTCAATACAGGTCTGTAGACAGAAAGGACCGATTATACCAGGGTTGTAATATTTCTGGGTGGCTTCTACGTATTTTTCGGAAAGTTCGAATACCTTTTCAAGCAATGATTCTCTGAGAGTGGATGAATTATGTCCGCAGACAGTATACTCTGGGTTTATCTGATGTTGGGACAGTGTCATCTGCTGAGGAGCAGGGATACGTACATGTCCGTCAAGGCTGGTTTCAAACCTCCAGTCAATACCCAGCAGTTCAAGTTTGTTCATTTCGTCCTCTATTGGTGAATAGAACATATCAAAATTAAATACAGGTCCAATTATATATTTTTCTATGATGGCGTTGTCAAGGGCATCCTGGGTAATTATACCACGATCAAGAAGTGCTTTAGATTTTTCAAGGTATTCTTCATATGATGCAGCAGTAAAAAACCCGCGTTCCAGTGTTTTAACAGCATGAGGAAGTTTGACCATTACCAGTTCATCGATATCTTCGGGTTTTTGTACCCTATCCGGATATGGTAATCCTGCTTTATCCAGAATCCAGTAATAATCATAGTCCATACCTCTTTCTTCACTTCTCAATAAATTTCTGCTTCCTACAAGAGGTACTTTAAAATTATTTTCTACATTCTCTATACCACAGTAGGTTGTAAACGAGCGGTTCGGGACAAATAATACATTGTCATCAACCAGTTTTTTCTGGTTATCTAAATGTAGGATTTCATCAAATTGGCTGTATACCGAAGCATCATCAACTATACCCCTGATAATATTGCCATTAGAATTTCTTTTTGCTCTGAAATACTGGGTATAGGTTTTTTCTCTTCCGGATTTACAGGCAACAAATGTATTGAAACCCTCTTCAATTGCACCATCGAAGACATCTAGGGCAGAATGTGAACCCACTGTACCAACCTTTATGTTATCTGTATCATAATCGTTAACAGTGTCTATGATTTCATTTCTGTCTATCATTTTTAACCTCAATTTCTGTTGTTCCTTTTTGATAATATTATATATGGAGATTAAGGTTTGTAACTGATATATGATCTATAAATTAAATGTCAGTTTATGGAATAAGTTGTATGAATACTGGAGTTATAAAAGTTTCAACAGCTGCAGCAACAAAGAACAGCGGAATTATCCAGTAAAAGTAAAATCTGATACCCTGTAATAATTTTTCTTTTATATTGGTTTTTCGACCGGTAACAGAATTGACCATCTCTTTACCCAGTTTTACCCCTATTGCAGTTGATATAAATACCATCGGAAGTTCTATTAATCCGTGGGGCAAAAGAGCGGTTACTAGGTACATTAATCCTTTTTCCACATATGTTACATAAGCAAAGATACCTATAATGTATCCATTGTAAGAGATAAAAGCAAGCGGAATAATTCCAAAACCAACTCCAAGTAACATTGCAATCAGTGTTTTTATGGTATTGTTTAAAAAGATAAACAGCATGATTGCAAGCGGTGGCAGGTCTTTGATAAATTCAAGCATACTTCTGAATTCATCCATTGACTGCTGTGCAATTTCCGGATTCATTGACGAATAGATGGCTCCGGTTATTGTAGATGCCATGAAAACCACCACAATAACCAGTAAGTAAAGACTTACGGATTGCAGATAATTTTTAGCGTTATCGATACTAGATATTCTGTTTAAAGTACTCATGTTATCAGATACCCAATGTCATTCTAATAGTATTTCGGCATGCAGGGGCAAGTCCAAGGATTAGTATAACCAATTTGACAAAGGTTTTTAAATTACGGGACTCGCTGTCTTCATTGAAATAACTGTCCAATATGTACAGTACGGGTATAAAAATTAATAGTTTTAATGGGTACATAACCAAAGCTGTGTTGGTGAGGTCTATTAGATAAGATGGCACCACATGTTTTTCATGGTATCCCAGCAAAGCAATACCGACAATAGTTGAGGATGCGTCCAAAAGATGTACCCACATTATGGTAAAATTCAATTTAGTGGATAACAGTTCTGAACTGCTGTATTTTAGAACCATGTGCACGATAAAAGACAGTAAGGTGGTAGCACCTATGACAAGAAATGGAACATAAAATTGTGCAATATTTTCAAAATACAGCAGAAGTAATAGATTTATAATAAACCATATGGAACCGATACCGGCAAATAATATATGATGGTCTTTAATTTTTCCTATATCATACAGCCATTTTGAAATGACCAGTGTTAAGATGGTAACCGCAAAAACAAGGAAATAAATGATTGGTGTTATCAACAGGTAACTAATAGGAGCGTTGAATATACCCGCGTCTTCTACCACACGAAGTGATGAGCCGGCAAGTATAAAAGGTATGATTGACAGGATAAATCTATCATCGACCGAGATATTGAGTTTTTTAAATAACTTGATAACTCCAAATAAAAAAACACCAAGTAATATTGCCCATGTGATGGTATTTACAGGATTATAACCGGTGTCAAATACAATCGGGTTTATGTAATAATTTTGAATAAATTCCCAAATTTTATCTATAAATGAGTTCATTATATCACTTATCTAAGGTAAATATCATCGAATCAGGAAATGGTACAGGAATTAACAGTTAATCGTTCTCTATTAATAAAGGTTGAATATATGTTATAATATAAAAATTCGTTTGCAGGTATAAACTTGAATCAGGATAAACACGGAGAAGCCAAATGGATGCAACTTCCCAGGGATGTAGTTGTAGGAACTGGGGTTATCAATGATATTACAAATGTATGTAATGATTTGAAACTGGGAAGTAATGCTTTAATAGTAACCGGCAAAAAAACCAGATATATAGCAGGTAACACTGTTCATGACGAACTGGAAGCCAATGGTCGCAATGTAGAGATGTTGATAACTAGTTCAGCTACAATGGATGAAGTCAAACGGGTTGAAGATGAAGCAATGAAATACGGTTCAAATTATCTGCTTGGTGTAGGGAGCGGAAACTCTATTGATGTGGCTAAACTGGCAGCAACCAAACTGGATATACCGTTTTTGAGTGTACCAACTGCAGCATCACATGATGGTATTGTTTCTTCAAGAGCATCAATCATCCATGATTCAAAGACCACATCCATACAATCAAATGCGCCCATGGCAGTAGTGGCTGATACTGAAATCATTGCGAATGCACCCTATCGACTTCTTGCAGCAGGTTGTGGTGATATAATATCAAATTACACAGCAGTTCTTGATTGGGAACTGGCACACAGGTTGAGAAATGAATCGTTCAGTGAATACGCTGCATCCCTTTCCCGTATGACAGCAAAGATATTGCTTGATTCAGCAGATTCAATAAAACCAGATCTTGAAAGTTCAGCTCGTCTGGTTGTAAAGGCACTGGTCTCAAGCGGAGTTGCGATGAGTATTGCCGGGTCATCAAGACCTGCTTCAGGTTCAGAACATATGTTCAGTCACGCTCTTGATTCTATAGCATCCAAACCAGCTTTGCATGGGGAAGAGTGTGGTATAGGTTCAATAATGATGATGTACCTACATGGTGGTGACTGGGAGATGATCAGGGACGGACTAAAAAAAATAAGGGTTCCCACTACTGCAAAAGAGTTGGGTATTGAAGATAAATATATAATAGAGGCTCTCCTTATTTCGCATACAATACGTCCTGAAAGATATACAATACTTGGTACCAGTGGATTAACCAGTGATGCTGCAGAAGCGGTGGCAAAAACCACTGGAGTAATTTCATGATTATTCTTGATTATTGATGTTAATCGGTGATTATATGACAAATAAGGATATTAAAGTAACACTTATAGGATGCAGACTTGCAAAGGAAGGCCAGGAATTCATATACTGGGGAGAATCTCCGGATTGCAGCGGTTGTAAAATAAAAAATACATGTAATAACCTCGAAATCGGACGTAAATACAGAGTTGAAAAAATCCGCAGTGATACAGTTCATGGATGTTATTTACATGATCAGGGTGCAATGGTTGTAGAGGTTTCCAGAGCATCAGTTGTAGCTGCGATTGAATCTAAAAAAGCAGTACCAGGTGCCAAAATAAATTTTGAATCCATCAAATGTGACGAAATCGACTGTGAATATCATAAATTCTGCTACCCGAAAGGACTAAAAAATGGTGATAAATGTACAATTATTAATGTACTGGATGACGTGGAAGTATGTTCACGTGGAAAATCCTTAAAAAAGGTAGAACTTAGTCAGTAAATATGACCAGAAATACTCATATCAACGATTATATTTTAGTATTAAAAACAAAAATATCGAATAAGGAAAAGATAATAATGAACAGTTTTCGAGGTCACTAAATGCCAGACTCAAGTACACAGAAAGAACGCGTAAATAATGAATTCTACACACAAAAACGCTGGAATAACTGGATAGGTAAGGTAAAAGAAAGTGGTTTTGAGTTTAAGGACTCAGATGAGGAAACAGAAAAAGAGAGTGCGATTTTTGTAAATATGCAGGATGATGTGATACTTTCATGTCTGAAAGTCATAGCACAATATGAAAGGGGTATTTTTACAAAAGAAGATGCAATGGATATTATATCCCAGATTAGAGAAATTGTACTGGAGGAAATAGACCATATTTCTGAAGATATCGACCTCATGATAGAATCATTGCAAACGTCCCTTATGGCGGCAATTGCTGCATGTGAACTGTATATCATGGGTGAATATGATAAAGACGCAGAAATCAATGAATTGATAAAAGCAGCAGTTGATGCTGAAGATTCTGATGACCTCCAGATAGCGATGCAATTTATAGCTGAAGCAGGGGCAAGGGTAATAGGAGGAGACGAGCTACCTGAGAATCTCTTTGATGAACTTCCCTATGGTCTGGTTGCAGAATGGCTGGATGGTATCGATTCAATCGCAGCCGCTATGGTCGGGGCAGATAGTTATAAAGAAGATGATGGTAGTGGAGATTTTGAACCGATTTAATCTTTTATGAACCTGTTATAAACCTCCAGCGTACCTTTTGCAATAGTTGTCCAGTTGTATTTGGTCTCAACCAGTTCTCTTCCGAAGTTCCCCATTGAACCATCACCCAGTCCGTCTACCACATAGTTTATACCCCATGCAATGGATTCAGGATATTTATAAACAACCACACCGTTTTTGAAATTGTCCACAAGTTTGACAGCATCGCTGGCTACTACAGGTTTACCAGCATCCCATGCTTCAAGAACAACAATTCCAAAGGGTTCATTACGGCTGGGCATACACACAACATCACAGGCATTGTACCATTCAATAGCAACTTCATCAGGTGCATATCCAAGGAAATGACATGTGTCTGAAACACCCAGTGTTCCTGCAAGATGTTCACAATAACTGCGCATATCTCCTTCTCCGATAAATACAAATTGTACATCCCACCGGTGATCCAGTACTATAGGAATCGATTCTACCAGTAAATCGGGACCTTTCTGATAACTCATGCGCCCGATAAAAAGCACCACAGGTGTAAGCGGATGCACACCATATCTTTCTTTGATTTTTCCTGGGTCTATATCTCTTCGTATTTTATCTATATGAGTTCCGTTTGGAACAATGGATAATTTATAATCCGGTATTTGATACAGGTATACAACTTCATCATATAGAACTCTGGACGTTACTATCACTTCACTTGATTCGTATCCACCCAACCATTCTCTGTGTGCTATTTCTTGTGATACCGGGTCCGGATTGTGACTGTTGCCGTTTCTCCCCCATTCAGTACTGTGATAGGTGAGAACAAAAGGCAGGTTAAATTCATGTTTCAATCTGCATAAAACAGTTATAGGATGCCAGTCATGTCCGTGTAATACATCGAAACCGCCGTATTTGTCTCTGACATCTAAAAACATGGAATACATTGCATCACACATCTTGTTCATCTGGTGTATGATGTCTCCAGACGGGTCATATACGACCCGATGATAATGGACACCATTAACCACATCATGTACATCATGTTTACCATCGTTACGGGTAATAATATGTACCTCATGACCCTTTTCAACAAGTGCCTCTGAAAGTTCTGTGACATGTGGAGCAATTCCCCCTACTTTAACAGCATTCAAACTTTCCCAGGAAAACATTCCGATTCGATATTTTTCTTTTTTAACAATGACCCCTCCAGTATACTATATAGAATTGCTATTGTTATTAATTTATTTTCTCATTCTTAAATTTTAATGAACCGGTATAAAGGTATATTTTAAGAATTAAATACATTAATATGGAACAAAATATAAGTAACATTATAATCACTTAGAGTGTTACAAATACAAGTATGAGGTGAGAAAATGGATGAAAATGAAAAATTAGGTATACTTGCTATAGGACACGGGAGCAAACTTCCATATAACAAAGAGGTGGTCATAGATATAGCCAACCGTATCGCAGAGAGGCATGAGGATGTAGTTGTAAAAGCAGGATTCATGGAAAAGAACGAACCAACTGTGGAAGAAGCATTACAGTCCTTTGAAGGAACAGGTGTTTCCAAGATTGCAGCAGTACCGGTTTTCCTTGCATCAGGTGTTCACATAACACAGGATATACCTGAAATACTGGGACTTGATCCTGAAACAAAGAAAGGGCGTATAAAGTTGAACGGTTCTGAGATTTCGATTGTCTATGGAAATCCACTTGGCAGTGACGAACTGCTGGCAGAGCTTGTATACAACAGGGCTTGTGAAGCTCTGGATTAATCTCTTTTTATGGTAACTCATGATTGCAGGAAAGGGTAGCTATAAAAACATCGCTGTACTTGACCTTACCCATGGCGGTGTAACAATCGCCAAAAAACTGTCGGAACTTGGGTATAATGTATATGCAGTGGATGTTTATAATACAGTAGATGCTGAAACGCTTTCCTACCTGCAAATAAACAGCAACATTAGTACATTTAAAGAACCTTTTTTCGTAGATAACCTGGACCTTTTGATAGCTCCAGTACATCTGGATCCGGACTATCCGATGCTGGTACAGGCATATAAAAAAGGTGTAGAAACAGCAACTCATCACAAGATAGTGGGGGATATATTATCTAGAGATAAAAGGGTTAAGGATGCAGCAATCATAGAGATAACCGGTACCAAGGGAAAAACAAGTACTGCATCGATTCTTGCAGACATCCTCTCAAGAAGAATGAACGTAATTCTTCATACATCGCAGGGGCTGGAATTCTGGAAAAATGGGTTACCTGAACGAATCTGTAATGGATTGAGTATCACACCAGGCAATATCCTGCAGGTAGTGGATATGTCGCTATCAAAAGAATTAAATCCGGATGCATATGTTTTTGAGGTTTCCCTTGGAGGTACAGGTCTTGCCGATATGGGTATAATTACGACACTTAACCAAGACTTTACAATAGCAAATGGTACAAAACAGGCTAGCAGTGCCAAATTAGAAATGATAGATAACGCAAAGCTAAACAGCAAAATGGTTATAAATTCCAATGCAAAAGAAGCAATTCTTTGTTCCAGAAAAAAACACATCAAAACCTTTGAATTCAATACAGGTAATGTCCCTGATAACCCAGTGGATTTAAATCTGATGTTTGATAATGATGGTATAATAATCAAACTACAGGACGAAATGTTCTCAATAGATGCCGGTTATGGATATGACATCGAATCCTACACAACTGCGGTGGCAGCGGCTGTATCTGCAGCTCATGAAATGAATGTAGAATTCCCCATTATCAAAAAAACACTCATCGAGTTTTCAGGATTAAAGGGAAGGATGCGTGAACAAAAGTTCAGTAATGGCATATTAATTGATAATTCCAACTCAGGAATGGATGCAGTATCAGCTGAAAAATCACTTGATTATGCACTCCGAAAGAAATGCAGCGGTAAGATTGTTATGATAATGGGTGAGGAATCTGCACAGGTTTGTGAGGGGTTATTCCTGAAAAATGTTCATGATTTTGTAGAACGCAGGAATGATGATATTGATCAATTAATTCTAGTAGGAGAAAGATTGTGCAATATAAAACATGAGGATGCATATTATACATCAACTCTTGACGAGGGGTTAAAGGTTGCTTTTGATATTGCGGATAAATATCTTGGCTCTGATAATCTTATAATCTCCAGTGTCAAATGTTTCAGATAACATAGTTTTTAAGAGGAAGAATATGAGTACAAATTCCAGAACTAAAGAGCTTTCTATTATCCATCCACGTCCCAGTTCCATAGTAGCCGCATTGTACACACTTAGGGACCTGAATGTTGATGTTGCTATTCTACACGGTCCTCCAGGCTGTTCTTTCAAGCATGCACGGTTACTGGAAGAGGACGGAATACATGTATTGACAACAGCTCTTGATGAGAACTGTTTCGTGTTTGGTGGTCATTATGAGCTTGTAAATGTCATCAACAAAGCAGTAGAACTGTTCAATCCAAATCTTATAGGTATAGTAGGAACCTGTGCAAGCATGATAATCGGTGAAGACCTTCATGAACCTGTTCTGAATGCAAACCTTGGTATTCCGGTTATTGAAGTTGAAGTGCATGCAGGTTTCAGTGACAATACCAAGGGTGTGCTTTTTGCCCTTGAATCTGCACTGGATGCCGGAATTATCGATAGAACCGAATTTGAAAGACAGAAATATTTGCTTGAAGAAGCAACCAATGTAGAAAAACGACATGGTGCAGCAAGTAAAGAGTATCTTGAACCATCAAGGGGAGATGTGAAGTACAAGGTCGGTAAACGTATTATTGAGCTTCTAAAAGAGGGGAAACGCGGTATAACCATCATGAATGCCAAAAAAGAAACCGGTTATATGTTTGCGGATATTACACTGGCAGTGAATCAGGCAGCTTCAAAACTTGGTAAAGAATCAAATATCATTAACATGGCAAATATCGATGACTCGGTGGGTCTGCCCCGTGTCCGCCAGCATGCCAGGAATATCATGAATGATTTTGGTGAAAACAGCGTAGAAATCCATGAATTGGTAGGTGGAATGGACGAATATCCAATTACAGGAGATAAAATTAACAGGCTGGTAGAGGAAAAATACAGCAACTATGATTTTGCGGTAATATCCGGAGTTCCCCATGCCATACCCATGGCTAATTTATCGGATATGGAAATCATATCAGTCACCAATGGTCCAAGACAGGTAATACCATTAAAAGAAATGGGTCACAACCGTGTAATTGTTGAGGTAGACCTTCATCCCAAGACACTTGGTGTCGATTACATTGTTGAATCCGAATTCGGGGCGACATTAAGGGAAATAATAAATGATAAATAAATCAGTGGTAGGATGAAGAATAATAAAGGAAATGACAAACAAAAACGAATAGCTCTGTATGGTAAAGGCGGTATAGGCAAATCAAGCACGGTGTCCAATGTAGCAGCCGCATGCGCAGATCAAGGATACAGAGTTATGATTATCGGTTGCGACCCCAAAAGTGATTCATCTATAACCTTACTTGGTGGGGAACGGATACCCACAATACTGGACCTCCTGCGTGACGGGATGGATATAAAAGAAGAAGACGTAGTTTTTGAAGGATATCATGGAGTTAAATGTGTAGAAGTAGGAGGTCCTGAACCGGGTATTGGCTGTGCAGGACGCGGAATTATCGTTTCCATCAAACAATTAAAAAGAATCTCTGATTCAATGGATGATATGGACCTTATAATCTATGATGTACCAGGTGATATTGTATGTGGGGGGTTTGTGGCACCGGTGAGAAAGGGTATGGTAAATGAATCCTATATATTAACCTCTGGTGAATATATGCCCATGTACGCTGCAAACAATATCTGTAGCGGACTTTCAAAAATCAATACAAAACTAAGCGGGATTATCTGCAATTCACGTGATGTCACCAATGAGAAAGAAATTGTTGAAGAATTTGCACATGAGATAGGAAGTGAGTTGTTATCATTTATCCCAAAAGAACAGATTGTCCAGGATTGTGAACGTGAGGGTTACTCTGTGATGGAAATAGCACCTGATTCAGAGGTTGCACAGGTGTATCGGGAACTGGCACAAAAAATAATGTCAAGAACCGAATCTGATTCAGTCCTTCCGGATTCAATGGATGATGTACAACTTCGAGAGCTTGCAAGAAAACAAAGTAAATCTGTGTCACAATGTCATCACAAAAAAACGGTTTTCAGGACCGAATAACATTACCGATGCCAAGGGTACTTCTGGCAGCAGACCGCTCATCTTCTGGTAAAACCACAATAACCAGCGGATTACTGGCAGCACTTACTGCACAGGGATACCGGGTTCAGCCTTTTAAAGTAGGTCTGGATTACATAGACCCCAGCTATCATTCAGAAATCACAAGTATAAGGGCACGTAACCTTGATGGCTATCTAATGGATGATAATAAGATACTTGATGTATTTACCCATGCATGTGAAACTGAAAAAGCGGATGTAGCTGTTATAGAAGGTGTAAGGGGTCTGTTCGAAGGACTTGAGAGTTTCAGTGATACAGGAAGCACCGCCCAGATTGCAAAGGTACTGAATTGTCCCGTGGTACTTATAATCAATGCCAGAAGTATCACACGATCAGCAGCTGCAATTGTCAATGGCTATAAAAATTTTGATCAGGACGTGAATATTGCAGGAGTGATTCTCAACAATATTGGTGGCGCTCGTCATGCAAAAAAAGCAAAAGATGCAATCGAACATTACACAGGGATTCCTGTAATCGGTATGATACCCAGAGACAGTTCTATGCAGATATCAATGCGCCATCTGGGGCTTGTTCCTGCGCTTGAAGGACGGCAAAAGGATGGAGAGTTTAATAAAAGAATTCACAGGATAGAATATATCATTTCAGAAAATGTAAATATCGAGAAAATAATCGAAATTTCCCAGAGTGTATCTCCTGTTGAAAAACCTGTGAATACACTATTCAAACCACATCAAAATTCTAATAAACCAACTATCGGTATTGCTCTTGATGAAGCTTTTAATTTTTATTATCATAACAATATCGAATTACTCAAACTGGAAGGTGCCAGAATTAAATATTTTAGCCCGGTTAATGATACACATCTGCCTCAGGTCGACGGTCTTTATATAGGAGGGGGTTATCCCGAACTTTTTGGAGAGGAACTGGAATCCAATGAATCCATGCAAAAAGATATAAAAGAAGCATCATTACAGGGTTTGCCCATCTACGCAGAATGTGGAGGGCTTATGTATCTTACTGAAAAACTGACAACCGGTTTTCAAAACAACAATAAAAACAAGTACCACATGGCAGATATGCAGGAATCAACCTATGATATGGTTGGAGCTCTTCCAGGGCATACACTTATGGGGCATAAACGCGTTGTAAGCTATAACATCGGAATGTTTAACAGAGATTCTGTTATCGGAAAAGCTGGCAATTCTTTCAGGGGACATGAGTTCCATCATTCAGAAATAACTGAACTCCCTTCAAACTCAAAATTTACAATCAAACTTTCCAGAGGCACAGGAATAATCAGAGGATGGGATGGTTTAACAGCAAACAATACAATGGGTTCTTATGCCCATCTTGAAGCGGTATCCTATGAAGAGTTTGCTTCATCATTTGTTGATTTTATATGTAAATCTGATAATATTTAAAAATTCAAGGTTATCCGGGTGAACTATTTGATAGGTGAGCTGACCAATGATAAAGTACTGGTTGATGAAAAGGGTATAGATGAATTATATAATACCGGTTACTTCGGACGACCGAAAAATGATAAACTGGAATTAAGTCTGGTAGAGGCTGCGTATCTTCTCTATCGAAACAAAATCAACATCCGAGAAAATGGAAATACACTTGATTTTGTTGATTTTTTTAAAAAAGCATCCCTCAGACAGCAGTATTTTGAATTGAAATACATTGTTTATAAGGATATACGTGAGAGGGGTTTGTACATCCAGCCAGGGGTCACGGATTTTCGTGTGTATTCAAGGGGTGGTCATCCGGGAAAATCTCAAGCGAAGAGTTTCATCCATGTACATTCTGAGCGTATACCGCTTCATCTTAAGGATTTACAGAAATTGTTGAATACTGCTGATAATGTCCACAAACAGTTGATACTCGCAGTTGTTGACGAAGAAAGCGATATAACCTTTTATGAGGCTAAAAAGGTTAATGTTAAAGGTAAAATGGAGACCCCATATCCGGATTTAAAAACCAGTGCCTCTTTGCTGGAAGACAGGGTTATTGTCTGGAACAGTGAATCATCCAATACAATACATGAAAATGGTTTCTACGGCAAATTGCTTGATTCTGAGCGTCTTCAGTTATCGCTTGTTGAGTCTGGATACCTGCTTGAGAATGGTATTATCCAGATCAGTGACCGTGAAAATGGGGATGACCTAAATTTCAATGATTTTTCAAAAAGGTCATCATCCATAGAATCGGAATTCCCGCGAAAATGTAGGGTTTACAGTGACCTGAGAAACAGAGGACTTGTTCCAAAGACAGGTTTTAAATTCGGGACACATTTCAGGGTTTATAAACAGGTTGAATCCGTTGATAAAATACCGCATTCTGAATATCTTGTCCATGCACTATCTAAAGATTATGAATTTATCCTTCCAGTTATGTCAAGGGCAATCAGACTGGCAAACAGTGTCAAAAAACGAATGCTTTTCGCAGTGGAAAATGGCAAATGGTTTGAATATATTGATATTGGTAGAGTGAAAATGTAAGAGATAGCATGTGGAACCTTATTGCTGTTGATATATCAGGACGACATAAAATCACTGACGGTTACTATATGGTATGTGCAGCTGTAGCTGTTGTATCTTCTGCTGACCATGTTGAAAAAGTAAATCAGGTAAAAATCAAACCTTTCTGGATGGATACTGCTCCGCAGGTGACAGATGTTGTCAGGATAATCGAAGAAACTGTCAAAGAAATCGAAGTTGAAGGTACGATTATTACCGAAAAGGGTGATATGTACAATAAACCGGAGTGGGTGGTAACAAGCATGTTTTCACGGAATTTTAAGTATCAAGAATCTTTGAGTGAAAGACTTGCAATTGAAATTGCACATCATATCTCACTGAGTGCTCGAAATCTCCTTATTGAAGAACTCAATATATCTTAATTTGTAGTAATATAACATAGTTGAAAAAGTGTAATATATCGTGTTTTTATGAAACCAGTAATCCTTGTACAGAGAAATAAACCAGGGGGTAATGAAGCAGAAAATTCTGATAAACTTTTTGAATTAAAAGAGCTTGCAAAGTCTGCCGGTTATAATGTGGTAGGGGAAATTTTACAATCCAAAAACCCTGACAGAAGGTATCAGGTTGGCAGAGGTAAAGTTGATGAACTGGCACTACTTGTAAGTGAATGCGGTGCAGAAAAAATAATATTCTACAATCAGCTCAGCACCATACAAATTTACAATATATCTGAGACCTGTAAATGTGAAGTAATCGATAAGTTCCATCTTATCCTTGAAATTTTTGCAACAAGGGCAACTACAAAACGTGCAAAACTACAAGTGGAGCTTGCAAAACTTGAATATGAACTTCCAAAAGCAAAAAATATTGTATCTCTGCTCAAACAGGAGGAACGTCCCGGATTCATGGGTCTTGGGGAATATGAGGATTCCTATGAACAGGATATTAAAAACAGAATAAGTAGAATAAAAAACGAATTGAAAACCGTCAAAAAGGACAGGGAATCCCTGCGAAAGTTCAGGCATGATAAGGGTTTCTCACTTGTGGCGTTGGCGGGTTATACCAATGCGGGTAAAAGCACACTGTTTAATACAATTGTGAATGAAGATGTAACTGTTGAAGACATGCTTTTTACAACTCTTTCACCTGTGACACGCTCACTCAATCTGGGAGGCAGGCATGTGCTTCTTACTGATACTGTAGGTTTTATTGAAGACCTGCCCCACTGGATGATTGATGCCTTCCGCTCAACTCTTGATGAGATATTCCTTACTGATGTAATTCTTCTTGTAGTTGATATTACTGAAGATCCGGCAACAATCCGCAAAAAACTTGCCACATCCCATGAAATTCTTTGGGAAAAAATTGAAGGAGCACATATTGTGACAGTTTTGAACAAAGTGGATTCCGTATCAAAAGATGAACTCGATGAGAGGGTTAAAAAAGTCAAATACCTGGCACCAAATCCGGTGTTGATTTCCGCGAAAACCGGATATGGTTTTGATGATCTCAAAAGTGAAACCAATCGACAGGTACCCAGATGGAAACGTACAAATGTATCGCTTCCGATGTCAGATTATGGAATGTCTGCAGTTTCATGGCTCTTTGAAGAAGGAGTAGTCCACAGTATTGACTACGGAGATTACATCGAAGTCGACCTTGAAGCCAGAGACGAAATAATTCATAAGGTACGGGTTTTTGAAAAAGAAGTCTTTGCAGAATGATATATGTTAACTTTGTTCGTACGAGGGCGAAAGGTATATTAACCATAAAATCATTAGTATAATTACGAACGGGTTTCTACTCTATTCTGATGTTCTCCATCCTACCCTTTTCTCCCATACATACCTCCATTCTTACATAAAACCCGTTCGCTCCTCCACACATCTTTATATACGTGGATTTTTTCTATTCCCAAATATTTATAAATCCTTGTGGCTTTCCAGTTTATATGCAGTTGAGACTTGATGTTCATGTACATTCCTGTTTTTCAAAAGACAGCAATTCTGATCTGGAATCTATAATTAAATTTGCAGAAAAAAATGGACTTGATGCAGTAGCTATCTGTGACCATGATACCGTTGAAGGCGGGATTGAAGGTTCCAGGATAGCAAGAGAGATTGGAACCAGAATAACAGTTATACCCGGTATAGAGGTGACATCTTCAAAGGGTCATATACTTGTGCTTGGAATTGATGAAAATATAGATTCCAATCTGACTCCTGAAGAAACCATAAAAATCGCAAGGGAGTTAGGAGGAGTTGTAATACTTCCTCACCCCTTTAAAATATCCTCTCATGGTATTGGATATGTTGAAGGTTTAGATATTGATGCTGTAGAAGTACTGAACTCAAGATGTCTCACAGATAAACCCAACAATGAAGCCAGAAAAGCGGCAAGACTTCATAACATACCAGAAGCAGGAGGGAGTGATTCGCATATTCCTGAGATGGTTGGTCAAACCTACACTATAGTAGAAGCATCAGAAAATACACATGATGTGATACTTTCTGCTATAAGTGAAGGCAGAATAAGTGCAGGCGGTAAAAAAGTGCCTGTCAGTGTTGTTTTAAACCACACTCTATCCACTATCAAGAGAAAGTTTTTACAGCGGTTGTGATGAGTAATCAATCATCAATATTTAGTAAGTTGTACAAAAGTCTCATCGCCTGTTTTTCGCGTGTTCCGCCACATTTTTTTACTATTTTTTCGAGTTCATATATTAAATTCAGATATTGTTCCCCGCCCAGTACCAGATAACGTGTTGCGTGGATTGAAGCATCCAGTACTGCATTAAAGCCCCTGTTAGGAGCTTTGATAACATTTCGGTTTATACATGCGTGTACCGGTAAAATATCTGCTACCAGTGTATCTTTTGTAAATTTTAAATCACTACATTCAAAAAGGATATAGATTAATGCATCTTTTAAAAACGGATATTGTTTGTTATCTATAGAAAATGTGTCAAATTCGGTATAATCAAGATTGCCAAATGCTGTACGTACAAAAACAACCGGGTCAATAACCACATTCACAACCAGCCATCTTTCATTTACTACATTTTCATACGTCTGTGAACCTTCAAAAAGTCGGATTTGATTCCTGTAGTTTTTACGTATTATACCCATGGGTGCAGCATTTGGTGAATCCGTTCCTGTGGTGAAAATGGTTTCTGATATGCCGTCCTATATTCCGTAGTCATCAAGGTTTATATTTGCCTGACTCAAAATCTTATACCCCCAAGTAAAGCGATGAACAGACCAGCTATGATTATATCTGCTGTTGAACCCGGATTTATATTTTTATCAAGAAGTTCATTATCAAAATCTTGGATAACCGGAAGTATGGATTTAAAATCAAATTTTTGCTCATCCAGACCTGACAATATCTCTGAAGCTCTTGATGACACATATTCAGCAGTTTCTTTGTCAAATTTGGTTTCAATAAATGTGTCTCTGTTTTCAGAAAGGGTTTTTAAAAAAGTGTAAACTATTATGTCGTTAATTTTATTATCTGGATTTTGCATGCCCTGGATTATAGTATCTGCACATCGGCTGCACCTTTTGAATCCTGTTGTCCATTCATCAGCAATCAGGTCGTAGCTTTTTGCGATATCCATCAGGTTGTAGAGGGTTACATTTTGTTCGTATAATGAATTGATTGAACTTTTATCTTGCAGGTCAAATTCATTTACATCATTGACACGGACACCGGCAAAACTGAACGATTCGTAGAAATTAACAGCATCCTGGGTATCGGTATTTCTGACCAGCTCATGGGCACAATTGATGAGTCCACTTAATGAGAATTGTGGATTATTTCGTATGATATTTCCGGCAGCCATCGTAAGTGGAATTTGCAAAATGAAGGCTCCAAAATGAGTGTTTCCTCCTTTCTGCCAGCTGATGCTTTCACTGACAGCACGCTTGATGAGTTTTCCTATCCCACTACCGGATTTTGAAGCGTCCTCTATGACCGGATATACACTGACAGCAGACGCCAGAAAATGTTCGTAATCGGTATCGTTATAATTGTGGTTTCTGTCAATGTTTCCTGGTTTTGGGGATGATGATACTTCAAGAACCATGGAAAGTTGAGCACAGCGGGCTATATGGGCTGCAATTTTATCTCCACTGTACTCGTCTTCTGATAAATTGATTTTAAAATTCATTCTGTCTCGTTTACAGGAATATTTGCGTTTTCCAGGATATAGTTCGCCAGTTCTTTCTTAAGCTGCATATACTCTGGACCTGACATATCCAGCATATATAATACACCATCGCGTATCGGGCAGAATTTGGTGAGTTTGCAGCACCATACAAGTGAACCGAAACAGGTGCTGTCACCGAACTCAAGTTTTGTACCCTTGGCAAATTCCATTTTCAGGTCTTTGAATTCTTCAGGAGTGATGCCCAGCTTTTTAAGTTTATTTTGCACTGCACAGGGTTTGATTGGAAGGCAGCAAAATGTCAATCCACGCAGGTCACCTTCACCGGCACAGATGTGTTTAGGAGCATTGTACCAGCCGATTTTTTCCTGGAAATCGGTAACTCCTTCTACCAGTTCATCAATAAGGTTGTGGTTGTCCAGAACTCCTCTCGAGACTGAAACAAGATTAACACCTCGGGAAAACATATCCTTTGCATCTGAAAATTCGGTGATTGAATTGTTTCCTATAAGAGTCATTCTTACAGAATCTCTGATTTTGCGTATCGCCTTCAGGTCGGCTTTGTTTTTACCTTCCAGTGTAGCATCAACATGTAAGATGTCTGCGCCTGCAGATTCTATTTTTCGTGATAATTCAATATCATCTACAACATTAGCCCGTATTTTTACAGAGAGGATAACGCCTGTTTCCTTCAATTTTTCAATCCATTCTACAAGCCTTGGTATGTCATGCATTAGTGCTTCACCGACACCAATGTCTATCATTTCTTTCTGGCGGCAATGTGCGTCCAGTTCAAGAATCGCATCTGCATTTTTAATGATTTCTGCAGCTTCAAGAAGGGGTTCAAGGGTGGCACTTCTTATATTGGCAGCTACAGCACCTTCGGTGTTGGTATTGTTTATTTCATCCTTTAAAAATTCCAATGGGTTATCAGTGACATACTCCTTTCTGTCTCTTTCAGCCATTCTGGATGCGGCTTCATTTGTTTCCTCATCCAGATTGAATCCACCGAGTATCACAAGTCCTGCATTCTTTGCATATTTATTGGCAAAATTGCTGTCTGTGATACCTGCCATCGGACCAAGTGCAATCGGATTTTTGAATGAGATATCACCTACCTTTAAATCAAACAATTCATTATTCAAGTTATAACCTCGATTAAAACTAATTTTTAAAATAATTCTCTGTATTAATTTTGAATCCAATACATGGATTGTGACATATTAATGTAACGCTGTGATGATGATAACCAACAAATTTAAGTATCCTTCAAATAATCATGTTACTAATAAACGAGAATGAGAGAGGAAGGACGGCCACCGGGTCGATCGACCTGAGGAAAGTCTCCCCACCATAAAAATACACGAACGCTTGTAAAGGGTGTCAGGTGAGAGCCTGGGCAATGGCACAGAAACGATACCGGTCCATGTTAATGCCATGATACTTAACGGTTGAGGTCTTATGGAACCGGATGGAACGGCGAAACCTCGTGGGTGCAAGTCAGTTCCATTAGCGGTTTTACAATTGTGAACCGTTATTGGTGATGTTTTATTGACGCTAAGCTGAATGCCGTCACTGCAAGTGCTTATCGTTTGATAAGCCGTTTTGCATCATCCAGATGGTGCGGGACTTTTGTAGCAACAGAAGGGAGCTTATTCTCCTCACTCATTCTCAATTCCTGCACTACATTTTTCAGATTATTATAATCTATTTCTGTATCATAACACCCGTCATTTATTAATGGGACTCCATAGGTAACTATATTATAGCGTTTTAGATACCTCATGACCTTGTTAAGTTCGTAATAACAGGCAAGTAATAGTGCACCATCAACGGATTCTTTTTTGACGATATGCCGGATGTAAGAGGAACCTGCAACAATGTAGAGGTTATAGTTGTAATTTTTAGCATCGGTTTTTATACTGGACAATATACATTTACCACAAGAAATACATTTAATTCCAAACCTTGTTGATGACGCTGGACAATCCAGTGAGCGCATACAATGAGGTGCCAGTATCAGACGGTTCCTGGTTTTTTTAAAACTGGATTTGTTAGCAGTATTCCTGAGAGTCACCATCAATTTATCCAGTTTTGATGTTTCACTGAATTTTTGAAAAACGATTTTGATAGGCAGGTAAAAAAAGTCGAGGATATTTACAAAGAATCCTGCAAGCCACACATTCCTGTCAAGGTTTATACGACCCACCAGCAATGCAGTTGCTGTTAGTATAACTGAAACTATTATAAAAAAGAACAATGCAATACCAATCAGATTATAGAGCATTATTGCTGCACATCTCCATTTTTCTTGTTACTTCGTCTACATCAACTTTAGTGTTGTAGCATCCATCCTTTAATAAACATACACCCTGTACCGGCATGTATTTCGAGACTTCCTGCATCGATTCGGTCAATTCCATGTGACATGCAACACCTATACATGCATGAGGTCTGCAGGATTTTATAATTTTTCTGACAAAACTGTCACCAGGTACTACAAATACATTAAAATTATACCTTTCGGCAGCTTTACAAATAGAACCTATGTCACAATGACCGCATTTTTTGCATTCATAACCGGTAATAGGGTCACATCGAGCTTTACAATTCGGATGCCTTAGACACTGTGGTAGGATAACAGCACATGGCCCTTCAACTTCTTTGAATTTTTCCAACATTACAGCATTTCCTACTTCTATAATAATATCATCAACTAGAGACTCTTTTATGGAAAGTGTTCTGCAAATCAGTTTTGCAGGGGAATAGAAAAAATACAACATAAAAAATATAAAATTCGGAAATAGTGACTTATTTTTCTTATAACTGTATAATCCAAGCAGCAGTGTTATTGATGTCAGAATAATGACAGCGATAGCAAGGTAAACAAAAAACCTGCCAAGAAGAGCATAGGGAATAAACATATATTCCAAAAATGTACATATCGATATATAATATTATCCGTACATAATTACATTGCCATATATTACCATATTACTTTCAGACCGCTTGGTTGAATTATATATCTCTAGAATGTATATGGTGTAATGTATGGTATTTAATGATTTTGAACGTCAACTAAAGAACGTAGAAAATTGTATTCAAAAAGCCAATTATCCTGATGAAAACAAACAAGTCCTCTTTGATTTTGAAAATCATATGTTTATGGATGGGTTTAGAACATCGTCTATAAAAACTACTATCTTTAATCTTCATAATATTTCCAAACACATAAACAAACCGTTTTCAGAAATACAAAAACGTGATATTGAAAGTTATATCGGCTACCTTGAGCGTAATGTTGATTCAGAATCAAGAAAAAAATTGATGAAAACTTATCTGAAAAAATTCTTTAGATGGTACAATGGTGGCACTGAACCGGAGAAGACTAGTTGGATAAATACAAATTCAAAAAAAAGTGGAACCAAAAAACTCCCTGACCAACTAATGACCACTGATGAAGTTAAAGCAATGATAGATGCTGCATATTATATAAGGGATAAAGCTTTGATTGCTGTTTTATATGATTCTGGTGCAAGGATATCTGAAATAGGCAACTTGCAGATTAAAGATGTAACATTTGACCAATATGGAGCTGTATTAAGGGTTAATGGTAAAACCGGTATGAGGAGGATAAGGATTATCTTCAGCGTTCCATATATTTCAAATTGGCTGGATAACCATCCATTCAAAGACAAAAAGGATTCTTACATCTGGGTTACTTTGAGCAGAAGATCGAAAGGTGAACAATTAAAGTATCCTACGATATATCTCAATCTTAAAAAAATAGCTTCAAGAGCAGGAATTGAAAAACGTATCTACAATCACCTTTTCAGACACTCAAGAGCAACAGAACTTG
>NZ_JBKGYF010000021.1:0-24797 GCF_046546175.1 Methanohalobium sp.
CAAAACTTAAGCAATTAAATATTATAACTTAATTAAGGATTGTTGGACAAGCTCTTTAGCCAAGGGTAGTGTCACTTTCTTTCATCAGCCTAATTAAATTAAATTAAATTCTTTTATATATATCAATAACTTAACAGATAATTGGGTGATACAACATGGTAAAACTTAATGACAAAATGAAAGAAGATTTTTCAAAAATTAAAATTTTCCCATTTGCAACAGCATCTAAAGCTGGAGTTCCGAATGTAGTCCCAATAGGGTTCTGCAAATTGATGGACGACGATACTATATGGATTGCAGACAACTATTTTGATAAAACATTGAAGAACTTGCAGGAAAACCCAAAAGCATCCATTTTTATATGGAGTACTGACACCAACGGGTGTTATCAGATAAAAGGGGATATTGAAATAAAATCCAGTGGTGATGATTATAACAAAATGTACAAGATGGTTAAAGAAATGGGCGACAAATATCCTGCAAAACATCTTGTAGTAATGAAAATAACTAATGTATATGAATGTAAATCAGGTTCTGATGCAGGAAAGAAATTGTTATAATTACAAAAAGAGTGATTTATATTTACCACTCTTAATTAATTATTTATATATTTCCATTATTCTGCAGCAGCTTCTTCGCCGCCGCTGAGAATAGTTTCAATTGATTTGTCCCCGTATTCCACAACTTTAGTATTAATCTGTACCGTATCACTGGATATTTCTCTTCCGCGGACAAACTTTCTTTTACGTACACCACTGGACTTTGGCTTATCACCTACTCCACCGGACATCAGTATTCTGTGTCTTTTTGGACCTGGCAGATCTCCTCGCATGGTAAAACCATCTTTATCATTGCCTCCGGTGATTTTCAGTGTATAACCGGGTAAACCCACCAGATCACCATCCAGTTTTTCACCTATTGATTTTCCAATGATTTTGTTTGCTTCGTTACCTGTAACATCAAATTGATATGCTTTTGTTTTTGGGTCTGAAACTACAACTTTAAAATTTGCCATTTTTGTTTTGCCTCCTTTGTTTAATTTTATTTATAACAGTTTTAAATATAAATTATTTTGCCCAGAATGGGTCGTTTTTACGTTTGATTTCCAGAAAGGCTTCAAAGGTCTCGATTTCATGTTTTTTCAATGAATTGTATAATTCCTGTTCGAGTATTTTTGCATGTTTTTCTGGTATATCAACATATAACATATCATTTTCTTTGATTTGTCGACCAACAACTGGACCTTCTATCGCAACAGCAACCTCCATACCAACCGTGACTTCACTTACATTTTCACCTTCTGATTGTATGCCTTTTATTTTTCCAATAACTGTGCCGTCGTTTTTCGCAACATTGACATTGGTTTTTATCATTCCACCATTTACTTTGACACCTACAACAGCAGGTTTGCTCTGTCTGAATACATAATCTGGTAGAATTGTAAATTTACCGGGTTTGACAATCATCTCTGAAATAGTGCTCTGGCTCAAAGCTTTCTTTTCTTCTACCCATTCTTTATAATCATCAATCAAACGGTAGATGACATCATTAACAAATAATTTTGTGTCTGAATACTGGGCTTTCTCCTTTGCATCTGGGAGAACCTTGACATTGAAACCTATGATTACAGAGTAATACCGGTCTTCAATCGCTGATACTTCGATTATATCCCGCTGTGATATATCTCCAACTTCTGCTTTTCTAATTGGTATTTTCTCTTCAGCAAGCTCATTGGCAAGCGCTTCTAGGGAACCGATAGTATCAGCTTTTATAGTCACGCCTGTACTTTCAGTCGGAATTTTTATCTCTTCAAGTTCCTTCTTAACTTCTTTAACCACATTATCTACATCATCAGTAGCAACCCTGATGGGTGATCCTGCAAGAACATTATCCAGTTCCGGTGCAGAAACCTTGACACCAGTTGCTGCAGTAACCTCATTAATCTGTCTGAATTTTTCTTCTGTTCTTATTTCAGATAGGTAGTTAGGTTTTAACAGAGCTCTGACTTTTGTTTTTATAGGTTCACCTGTGCTTCCTATAACTATGGTGTCGCCTTTTCGTAGTTTACCGTCATAAAGGATGAGGTCAATTGTAGTACCCAATCCTTTTTCTTCTTTAACTTCAAGAACAGTACCTACACCGGAACCATTAGCATCATAACTGAGGTCTGATTCTAAGAACTTTTGTGCAAGTCCTAAAAGTATCATTAAAAGGTCTGGTATCCCTTCACCCGTTGATGCACTTATAGGAACCACACCAACGTTTCGCTGGAAATCTGTTACCCTGTCATATCGGTTGGAATTGAAACCAATTTCGTAGAGTTCTCCGACGATTTCATACACTTTCTGGTCAAGTATATCCTTCACACGCTGGTTCTGATTCTTATATGTTGTTGAAAATGAAGCACCAGACATCTGGTTCCAGCCGTGTATTCTGTCCATTTTGTTTGCAGCCACCACAAAAGGAGTTTTAAATCTTTTCAATATTTCAAGACTTTCTTTTGTCTGTGGCATAAATCCTTCATTTATATCAACAATTACAATGACAAGGTCAGCAAGAGCACCACCACGGCTTCTAAGTGATGTAAATGCATGGTGTCCGGGAGTATCTATAAACAGTAATCCAGGTACAATAAATTTACTGGCAAGGTTGGAATCTCCACATTTTTTGGCTATTACATCAATGGGAACTTCAGTTGCACCGATATGCTGGGTTATAGCTCCTGCTTCTCCTGCAGTTATTGCAGTTCCACGTATTTTATCAAGCAGGGTGGTTTTACCGTGGTCCACATGCCCCATGACACTTACAATTGGAGTCCTCAAATTGGTTTCTTTATTCATTATTAAAACTCCTTTACCTAGCCTAGTACCTGGTTAAAAATCAATTATACAATATATTGTATTAACCTGCACAAATATAAATCTAAAGAAAGAAAGGGTGGGAAATAAATTAAGTCTATTTTTATTCATAGAGGCACACTTCATCAATCCTGGAATATCTGGTATATTCCGAATCATTGAAATGAAGAGCTATTTCCTTTTCAGCTGTTTCTTCTGAATCAGAAGCATGCACAATGTTTCTCCCAGTTTCAATTGCAAAATCTCCACGTATTGTTCCTGGATGAGCTTCAACAGGGTTTGTGGCACCATTCATTGAGCGCAGGATTTTTATGGCGTCCTTTCCTTCAACAATCATTGATACCGATGGACTTGAAGTGATATATTCTACCAGTGGTTCAAAGAATGGCTTGTCAGAATGTTCCTTGTAATGTTCTCTGGCGGTTTCTTCATCTATCTGGTGCATCTTCATAGCAATTATCTTTAAACCGCGTTTTTCAATCCTTGAAATGACTTCACCAATAATACCGCGCTGGACTCCATCTGGTTTAACCATAACATATGTATGTTCCATTTAAACAACACCTGCAATCAGTTCATTTTTTTTTGAGATATATACGACCCTGTTCAGTCCATATGGTACGCCTTGGGAGTCTTCCAAGTTTGTAATTGTTCTGACATTTTGATGAGCAGAAATAAAAGGATGTCCCATCCTTTCTTACGTAAAGTTTTCCAGTACCGGGTTCAAGCATTTCTCCACAAAATGAGCATTTCCTATGTTCCATTTACAATCACCTTGTTGTCAATTTTTTGGCTTCTCTTGATGTTTCCATCAATATAATTACGTCTCCAACCCGGATAGGTCCCATGCAATTGCGTGTGATTACTCGTCCTTTATCCCGTCCTTCCAGAATACGACATTGAATCTGGCTGGCTTCACCATGCATACCGGTATTACCTATCACATCAATAATCTCGGCTGCATATCCAGAATCTTCATCTGCCATTTATGATTCCCCTTTGTAAATTTTTATTTAATTATTTTAATGATTCAACTTTTTCAGAAATGTCTTTTATGATTTCGTTTCCTTTACCAGCATCTGTTATAGAAACGGAAGAACAGCCAACCTCGAGTCCACAAGCAGAACCCAGTTCTTTCTGTTGGGATACAAATATATATGGTATATTTTTCTCTTCACAAAGAGGTGGTATATGAGCAACAATTTCTTCAGGGTCTATATCTTCGGCTATTACTGCTAGTTTTGAAGTTCCCCTCTCAACTGTTTTTGTGGTTTCATTTGTACCTTTTTTGATTTTGCCTGTGTCTCTTGCTAACTCTACTGCTTCAAGTGCTTTGTTCTGTAATTCTTCTGGTACGTCAAATTTTTTCATGTTTTTATCTCCTTCAAAATTATGATCTATGTATCATAATTTTTCATTATTCATCGTTTGTTTTTTGACTATCGTTTTTTCAACAACTTAAGTGCTGGCTATGAATTGTAGCTTTTAGTTAAATATTTTACGCCAAAATCATGGTTGAGTTTGATTGGTGTTGTTCATTTCTGCATGAGGTTCAGGTTCGCTCGTAACACTCATTAAATTCCCTTCAACTACAACTTTTGTTATATTACCTTCTGTAGTAGTATTAAATTCTACCCCGCGTTCAGTACTGTTTGCCTCTAACTGGGATATGTTATCCACTGTACTGTTTGAAGGGTTTAAATAAACAATATTGCGTTGATAATCATTGTTTTCAAGTTGATTAAATCCCAGATAATACTGATCTGCAAAACCGTTAGGTACGTCCTGCACGACCTCTATTTCCGCGTCTGGATTGGTGTAACTTATGATATGGTCGAACTTGTCAGTATTATCAGATTTATCAGAAATTACGTCAATAACATTTTTGACCTTTTCTTCTTGACCCAGTATTGTAGGGTCACCTATAACATTGAAGATTCCATTGCCTCGACCCAGTAGCTGATAACCATTATACGATTCTTCGTTGTACTGGAATGCAACTATTTCAGGTGTAAATGTATGTAACTGGAACCCCTGTGAATCATTGTAACTTGTTGTGTAAGATTTTGTGATGTCTGCGTTGTACATTTCCCGAGGTGCAGTCCTATTAAGATCTATAAGATTTTCCATGGGCGTGCCTTTTATTTTTGAAACATCAAAGTACTGCGCTGATACAACACCTTTAGGCGTCAATTGTAATGCATCATCTATAGAATTAAATTCATGATTGACATGTTTTCCTGAAATTGATTCAAAACCAGGAGCATTGGTCTGATCTGTTGATTCATTGTTATCTGATTGTGTCGAACCGCTAAGTAATATACCAAATAGTGACCCAACCATGATAAAAGCCAGAAATAAAGCTATAAGTTTTTGTTTCATTAGAAAATCCCCTATAATTTTTAATTTACTATATAATTACTTGTTCAGTATTCCTACATCCCATATATAAGAGTTGTTTATCTCTTGAAAAATCATCAAATGGGCCCAACCGGATTCGAACCGGTGGTCACGCGGTTATGAGCCGAGCGCTTTAACCAGACTAAGCTATGGGCCCTGTTAAAATAGAGATTTGGCGCCGCCAACAGGACTCGAACCTGTGACAACTCGGTTAACAGCCGAGCACTCTACCAGCTAAGTTATGGCGGCTCTTCGTGTTTTCTATAAGCCTGTCGTATTGCGAACACTCCTAATGTATTACTCTAACTTAAATCTTTTGTTCTTTTAAATATTTATACTGTCGTTTGAGAAAAAAAGTTAAAAATTATTGTTAGAGTAAACCGGTAACCATCGGTATATATTCTCCACAATAAACACATGTGTTATTGTCACTTATATTGTACTGTTCAACACCCATACCTCTTTTAATTAACATTTTCCCGCAATTTGGACAAAATGTATTAACCTGTCGATGCATAACATTTCCGAGGTACACATATTTAAGACCTTCACTGGTAGCTACATCATACGCCAATTCAAGTGTTTCTATGGGTGTTGGCTGATAATCCTTCATTTTGTAAAAGGGGTGGAACCGCGAAAAATGAACAGGTGTATCATCGCCTAGATTATCAAGAACCCATCTTGAAAATTGCTGGATCTCTTCGCGCGTATCATTCAATGTTGGAATAACCAGATATGTTATTTCCACATGCATTCCAAGTTCTTTTGCAAGTTTGGTAGATTCCAGAACAGGTTGTAATTTCGCACTTGATACATCTTTATAGAATTCTTCATTAAATGCCTTTATATCTACACTGTAAGCATCAAGATAGGGTGAAATCAGTTTCAAAGCTTCAGTTGTGACATATCCGTTTGTGACATATACGGTAGACAGGTCTTTTTCTTTGGCAAGTTTTGCAGAATCATAGGTATATTCAAACCAGATGGCTGGTTCATTATAGGTCCAGGAGATACTGTCGGCACTAAAATTCAGAGCGCGGTCAATTGCCTGTTCGGGTGTGATTTCAAATGTCTGTGATTCATCAAGTTTACATTGGGCTATCATCCAGTTCTGACAGTGTTTACATTTAAAATTACATCCAATGGTTCCAAGTGAATAGGAGTATGAACCCGGATAGAAGTGGTAGAGTGGCTTCTTTTCAATCGGGTCAATGCCTTCACTGGACACAATATTGTAATTTAGAGCATAAAGTGTTCCATCCCGATTCTCTCTAACCCTGCAGAATCCCATTTTACCGGGTGCAATTTTGCATCGATGGCTGCAGATTTTACATTGTACATTGTTATTCTCAAGTTTGTCATAGAGCATGACTTCTTTATCCAATTCTAATCCCCCTATTTGAT
Source organism: Methanohalobium sp. (assembly GCF_046546175.1). NCBI lineage: Archaea > Methanobacteriati > Methanobacteriota > Methanomicrobia > Methanosarcinales > Methanosarcinaceae > Methanohalobium > Methanohalobium sp. Next base: position 6,663 of record NZ_JBKGYF010000021.1, read on the forward strand.
AATGGTTGGTCATTATCCTATTAAAAAGTTGAGTCTAAAAACTACATAATTTATTGTAGGTTTATTAGTGGAGTAAGACGTGCGATGAAGGTATCCTTTGTTACTGTCAGGTTAATATTGTTGCTGGTATCTGTTACTGTAAAATTTATTTTTCCTGAGCTGGATGTCAAATCATAATCATCGGTCACCAAGCCTTCAGATTTTGCAATGGTGTTGAAATATTGTTCCCATGCATCTGGATAACTGGAATTGACACTAATAGATACCTCTTTCAAATTCTGGCTTTTATTTAGCATCTGTGATGATTCAGATGTGAGTTGAATCTCCTCTATGTTGTTGCTACTTATGACATTTCTCTTCCCGTTAATGTTAATAGCGTTTATAAAAAGAGATATGTTACCATCGTTTTTCTGTATAATAATTCTGGGTGAGAGTTTCATAATAGACCTATCACCCTGTGCAATTATCAAACCCCCGTTTTCGTATTCAAAAACCTTGTCAACGTAATAGTTGTTGTTGGAGCGATAACTGATAGACCCCAGATTTGACAAATTATTATTGCTGTTATATACTTCTCCAGAACTATTATTGGCTTTAACAGTAAAACCACTATTATAATCGTTTACCGCAAGTGTACCACTTGATTTTCCGGGTGCAACAATCGGTATTTCTCCACCACCCATTTTAACAGGGACACTTATGGTAGTCTGGCTGTCAACAGCAGATAAAGGGTCGATATTGGATTTTAAATCTGACATGTCATCCAGCACATCAGTCATGTGGGAGTATTCTGCATCTGTTTTCCACTCGGGAATGTAGCTCACATTTATAATGGTGGCTACTGTAACAATAAGTCCCAGTATCAGTACTGCTGAGACGACAGTGGAAATTGCAGTGTCGGATTTCGTTATTAATTTCATGTTGGATGTGCCTCATTCTTCCTTGAAGTAGAAAGACTTAGAACTACTATCATTAAATAAGAAAATAATATTTATGTCAGATTCATTTTCATCTTTTTCGTAGTCATCTGCAAAACGTGAATTTCCTTCTTCTTGAATCTCAATATTATTATTACCATTTACATTTGCAGGTAAATCATTGTTATTAATTTTATCTGAGTTAATCCAAAATTTGTCTATATCATTACCCTTTAATTCAACATCAGTTATTGTCACATTTATTCCATCTGTAACGCTGAAATTAAAACTTAATCTATTTTTATTTCCTTGACTACCATTGGAACTACCACCAGAACTTGTTTCCACAGAATCATCAACATATTCAACATAATCCGATTGATTATCACCAGGGGGGAATGTTGGTCCTTCTATACCGCCGTCTTTATATTCCTCACTCAACAAAATACCGTTCTCAATCACAACATTTGATTTTGTATGAACAATTGTGGATTCAATATATTGATTTCCTTTGATATTCAGGTTCCACTTACTTGATGTGTTAATGGATATAAAATCACCCAGCCGCCATGTAGGTTCATTATATACTGATTCAACATCTATTTCTTCTCGTGAACCATTGAGATTTAGTATAAGTTTTATGTCTTTTGTCTCAACAACCTCTCCACCGCTGTGCCTGAGATTGATAATGTCCGAATCAACATCCACCCATCCCTCTACATCGACATGGGGCTTATCAATGGTATCAAGATATGAAAATACGAAAATCGATATTAAAGAAAAAGCAAGAACATCAATAGCTGTCATCAGTATCTCTCCTACAACTTCGGTAACTGCATCCGAGTTTTCTATAAGCGATTTAGAATTTTTTTGTATTTTCATATATATCCTCTGATTAAATGAATAAGGTAAATAACATGTAGGAAATTACAACCATTATGATGGAATGTTTTAGACCTGAATTGATACTGGCATTTCCCATCTGACCTGCTACAAGTCCTGAACAAAATCCCTGAATCATGGATGCATGGAAGAAAAGCATATGATATTCTTCAAGATTGATGTTGTTGACCATGGTCATTCCTGCAACCGAATCGCTCAAACCTGAAGGCATGGCAGGAAGGAAATGTACTGTAAGTATATAAACAATAAACAGGTATACAAAAAACGCCATGTATATGATGAAAACATAAACATACATCTCAGTGGAACGCTGGTTTTTCATTTGTTTTTGGACTTCAGCATCGTTTGCTGCAATATTTAAAACACTGGTTACATCATTTGTGGATTCGCTCGCCCTTATAATAGTAGTTACAATCTTTCGGGTCAAATCCGTACGAATTCGATACTCAAATTTTATTAGGGCCTGTTTAAGGTTGGTGCCCCAATTTATATCCTGATTCATTTTCTTTATCTCTGTATGTATAATCCCTATCTTGGACTGGGCGGTCATTGAGATTGCATCCATCAACATGATACCTGCTTCATTTATACTTGCCAGTTTTTTGAAAAATTCAGGTATCTGTTCCTCTATTTGACCAATTCTTCGAACCCTTAACTCATGGAACACTACAAACGGTATAAACATAATCAATACTGAATAAAATATATAATCATCAATATATGTAGCAATATCGATGTTAAATGTACCAAACTTTATTTGTCCTATGTTAAAATTTAATTCGTATCTGGTAAACACCTTGTCTACAAAATAAAAAAAAGCTACTGGTATAGTAACCATAAATGTATACGTAGGATTGCTGCGCATGATATATACTGGATGTCTTAGATCTTCTTTGATACGTATCAATTTATCCTGAATATTTATTTTCTTTATTAATTCTTCATCCATCTGGGTAGGGGATTTTATACGCACATCATCAAAGACATTCAATCCTTTTTCAGTTACATGGATTTCAGACATTTTTTGCTGGTCTGCTGTTATAGTATCAAGAAATATCAGAAATATCATAGTTCCAGCTGGAACTGCAATATAAATCAGTAAATACATGATAAGAATTGAACTGGGATTAAGGAGTCCAAGCACCACAAGAATAGTAATCATAAACAGTGGGGCTACAACAAAAACAGCAACATAGGCTTCAGCCAATATACCCAATGTTTCCAGAAATGTCTGCTGTTCAGTTTTGGCAATTGTACGATATTGTTCGGTTTTACTTTTTAAATATGCAGTTATATCTCCACCACTAGATAAAATTGATATCAATCCATCAACAAATTCTCTGAAATTATAGGAAGGTGAATTGGTTTTTGCATTCTGGAGGGCAGTTATCACATCATGTCCAAAAAAATCCATGTCCCGTACGATGTGCCCAAAATCTTCAGCAGCGGCGCCATAGATATGTTTGTGATAGCTGAGGGACTTGAAAATATCAATAAGTGACATCCCACCCCCGCGACTCATTGCATAAAGATAGGTAGTTACATGGATTAATGACTGGTCAATGGATGTTTTGCGGATATTCGCTTTTATTGACGGGACTGTAAGGTATAAAAAATAGGTAGTATAGAAAACAATGGAAAAAACCAATACCCCCATTAATGAAGCTGTCAATTCAACTGTATACGTTTCAATCCAGTACGGCAGTATATCTTTCAATAAGAAAATTGTTCCTGTACCTGCAAAAACCCTGAAACTTATATAAAAACCTGAAATCCCAATTACAAGGCTTACAATTAATGAATAAAAGTATGCGGATGAAACATATTGCACAACCGGAACCGGTATGTTAGCCTGGCGTAACTGGTGCTTGATATCAGTGTATTTATTCTTGTTGACTTTTTTTTCAACCAAATTGCCAAATATCCTGTAAGCGGCTACCGCTACAAAGTTCATCTTGCACCACTGTCAATATTTTTGGATATAACCCATTCAAGGTTATTATTTTCTATGCTCTCCAGTACAATTTCAGGATTTGTTGAATAGGCATGAACAACAAGAGATACGCTGATATAATCCCCCATATTGTTAATGCGCATATAATCAAGGATTCGTTTTCTGTTTTCAATTTCATTGTGAAGCTTATTTTTGCTCCACCCTCTGACCTGCATAATATTGTTCAGAGCCTGTGAGTTCATTGTACTGTAAAAACTATCATTTACAGGGTCCCAGCGGTACAATTCGTTTATCCGAATTTCTCCAGTTTTAGGGTCAATACCTGTAAATTCAACAATGCTCTGAGTTTTTCTAACTCTATTATCATTGACATAAGTCTGTTTCTGGATGGAGAGAACGTCTATTGACTTTAACATGACACGTGGTACATTTATAGGGTCATTTTCCAGCCGATTAACTACTGTCTGGGCATCACCCGCATGCATTGTGGAATAAGTGGTATGTCCAGTGGACATCGCCTGAAAAAGTGTCAGTGCTTCCCTACCACGGACTTCACCTACAAGTATATATTCAGGTCTCTGTCTCATAGCGGCTTTTAACAGTTCATACATAGATATTTCTGATGTGCCATCTTCTGTAAATGATTTTCTTGTAACACCTGCAATCCAGTTATCATGATGAAGTGTCAGTTCGCGTGTGTCTTCTATTGATATTATCTTTGCAAGTGGAGGTACGAAAAGAGATACAGCATTAAGCATTGATGTTTTACCAGAAGCTGTCCCACCTGCAAATATAGCATTTTTTCCGTTTTCGATAATCATCCAGAAATATGCCATCATTTCCAGACTACAGGTGTTAAACCTTATAAGGTCTATAGGTGTCAATGGGTTGCTTCTAAACCTTCGTATGCTGAATGAACTTCCACGGGTTGTTACTTCTTTACCAAGTGTTGCCTGAAGCCTAGAACCATCGCTCATGGTGGCATCTACAAGTGGTTCCCCTATTGATATCTGTTTGCCGCTTTTTTGACAGAGTTTAATAACAAGAGAATTCAATCTTTCTTCGTTAAAAGTGATATTTGTCATTATATTGCGATATTTTATGTGGTACAGATAAACAGGAACATTAACACCATCGCATGATATGTCTTCGATATAAGGATCAAGCATCAATGGATTGATACTTTCGTACCCAAGAAAATTTCTTTTTAAGTAATAGATTATTTTGTGTATAGACGCTGTATCAATTGATTTATGGTATCGATAAAGAAGGGATAATGTATTATCGATAAGGATATTTTCTTTATTTTCTTCAAAATCTGTATTCTCAAGTACTAGAATATCCTGGAGGTCTTCATGGATTTTTTCCAGCAGATATTTTTCATATTCATAGAGTGATGGTTCTACCACGTTGTAATATTTCATCCAGCAGTCTTTAATAACGCTGACAAATACATAGGGCTGCTCAATCCAGTATCTTTCAACTTCTGTATGTTCTCCTGGAATTTCATAATCCACAAGTGGACCATGGACCACAGGATCATATTTTGGCAGAGAATTCTGTCTTTTTTGACGGAACTTCAATTTTGAAACCAGATTTTTTATAGGATTGCTCTCCATCACTACTACCTTCAATATATAATTATATTTAGGATTTGTATAAAATATTACGGTATACTATTTAAATATATTTAAACCAAGGGTAAAAAAGCAATTTCGAAGGAAACGTAAAAATCAGAGAAGGTTAGCCTGAAATATTCAGATTATAGTATTTTCTACATCGTCTGTCTACATCATCCCAATTAGGCAGGTTTGTCTGGCATCCTGCTTTTTCTACTATAAATGAGGCTACAGTTGAACCAATTTTTCCGCAGTCTTCAAGTGAAAATCCTCTTGTGTATGCAAGCAAAAACCCCGCACGATATCCATCACCAGCACCTGTAGGGTCAACAGCATTGACAGGTATTGCTGGAATTGAATAGTCTATACCATCAGTATAGATTTTGCTACCTTCGGCATCATAGGTTATTATGATAATATCAATAACATCCCTTAGATGTTCAAACGACCAGTTTACCATATTACAAACCCTTTTGACCTCATGTTTGTTTGCAAACATAATGTTTGTATTATTGAGTATAGTCTCAAGAAGCTCGGGTGTATAGGTTACAAGATCCTGTCCGGGGTCAAAAGACACAAATTTGGATTTTTGTGCTACTTTAGAATTAAAAACGGGTTCAGATGTTGCAAGGTGCACAAAATCCAGTGATGGGGGATCTATATTTTTTAAACGTGCTGATGGACCCCAGTGAAAATAGGTACACTGGTTATGTTTCTGGTCTGTAAATACAAATGCTTTGGTGCTTTTTTCATCATCCATCCGGTAAAGACGGGATAAATCTACACCTATTGAATTTAAATAATCTTCGTATCCGCTGCTTTTGAAGTCATCACCTACCCCAGATACAAGCTGGCATTTTCCACCAAGTATTGCAATAGTAGCTACAATATTTGCAGCACCCCCACCGTATGAAACTTCATAATTGATTATAGGATAGGATTCATTTGGACCTGCTATTTTTTCAACATTGAACAGATAATCAAGAGCTGTATGACCCACAATGGATATGATATCTGGCATTGGGTCTGGTCTCCTTTCTCTGTATTTACTCAAATTCTTCGACCTCTACAACCTTGAGGGGGACATCGCGTAATGTCCGACCTACAACAGATTTGGCGATCCTTGATGCATGTTCTTCACTTTCGGCATCAAACACCTTCATGTCAAGGACAAGTCCAACAATTGCAGTATCAGCCGCCAGAAATACACTGCTGAACGGCTCTTCACATGCAGGACATGCGGTTGTTCCTACATCAACTTCTACAAAATCCAGTTTCGGATTCAAACGTTTTCCTGCTTCAGATATCGCTACCCCGATTGCATCATCGGCGGTTTTTACGTCTCTCACCAACCAAGCGGCTTCAAGTGTTACATGATAATTTGGCATTCTTCTTCTTCTCTCCCTACATTTCTTGTGAATATATTCTGATAGTTTCAGATTTAATTTTCCTTATTAATTAATCGGTTTATTAATTTTTGATAACTATTAATAGGTTCCGCTCTTTTTCAGCAGGTTTATATGGCAAATAACTCACCGTCATCGACGATAAATACACCAAGCCGTGCACCGGCATCAAGCCATGCATGACCATAACTGAAACATGCAAGAGCATTAACAGGGTCGTTCACTTTGACAAAATGTACCCCATCATCATAATACGCTTTTGCCATTGTATAAAAGTCGCTGGCAGCTACATACATATGCGATTTATCAAGAGGAACAAATTCTGCTTTTTCAAGTGCTTTTTTCAACAACCTCTGATACCGGTCAACTTTTTCATTTAAATCAGTTTCCAAGCACAACCTCCATGACCTTTATTTATTGGCTCCAAAGATTTTTTTGAACAAACCACCTTTATTTTCTGAGTTTTGTTCTGATGGTTCAGGTTGTTTTGAGGGTGGCATAGAACCGGATGCATCGATTTTAGTTTCTGATGATTCTGCTGTACTTTTCTTTGGCGGAACATTTGATTTTTGTTTAGCTTCTTTTGTTTTTTGTGTCTTGTGTTTTCCTTTTAATACATTAACGGATTTACCACCATGCTGTGATTTTCTTACCCTTATATCAACAAGTATGGGTTTTTCTATATCGGTACTTACGAGCATGGCTACACCCTGTGGAAGTCGTATCAATTCGTCCTCAACATAGGAATTGACACCTTCCAGACCTTTGCTAATAGATTTGAGGTCATTGGGATTTGTAACCTTCATGATTATCTGTGTTCCGCACTGGGAAAGTACATTTTTATCCACGCGTGCAGGTCTCTGGGATATAACCATCATACCAAGACCGAATTTACGACCCTCGGATGCAATGTTTCGAAGCACTTCTGAACTCTGGGATTTGCTGAATCCTTTTTCAGGAGCAAAATTATGCGCCTCTTCAATAACCAGCATACCGGGTGGAACATTGTCCATCTTTCTGGCTTCAAACAGTGAACTGCATACTTCTGCAACAATCATACGTTGAAGGTCAGGGGATACACCTTTTAAATCAATGACAGATGCCTTTCCTTTTTGCAGAAGGTCTTCAATTGGAGTAGGTGTGGTTGAAAGAATTTCTGAATCACGTATGTTCTCAAGCAGGCTTATAACATTCCATTTGGCTTTACTTTTGTCATTACCGACTTCAAAAATGATATCATCAATGGTGTAGGAGTCCATTTCTGCTTTGAGTTTCTGTATGGCTTCATAAAGAATCCCTACATGTGTACTGGTATAACTGTCAGGGAATATTGATGTCAATTCTTTGACAGTGAGATTGTTCCCATTCAATCTGAAAGCTTCATCAGCGATTGGGTTTATTGCTCTATTCGCTGGTGTGTAGATGGTTATATTGGATCCGTATCCTTTTGGAGATACATTATATTTATTAAGATCATCCTGTTTTTCAGACCCCGGGTCTTTAAGAGATGCATATTCACTGTGAGGGTCTATAATAAGAAGTGGTACATTATTATCCAGTAACTCTTCCAGAACCACACCTGATGTATACGACTTACCACTACCGGTTTTTGCAAGTATACTGCAATGTCTCTGGACAAGGCTGTTGACACTTAAATTCACAGGGATGTCGGTGCCTTCTAATAACCCTATGTTCATATCCTTTTTTCCGGATAAACCGAGAACACTGTTTATCAGTTCATTGTCTGCTTTATATATGGGGTCACCCGGGCTAAACGGTATTGTAGGTGCGCGGAGCAGTCCAGAGTTATCTCTATTACCTATAACAGTTGCTTCAGCTACGATATTATCTCCGCTTTTATCTTTACGTAAACCGTTTTTCGCTTCTTTGAGTGTGTATTTTTCACTGTATCGTTTGATCAATATTACCTGTGCAAGAACCCAGCCATCGGATTCGTGCCAGGCTTTTACATACTCTCCCCTGTGCACGGGAGCGCTTTCTGATACCAGGAACTTGAATTCAAGTGTCCCGGTTTCTCCAAATATAACACCTACTGAACCACGTAACATGTTTGGTCTCTTTAAAATAATATTTTTGCAGGTTTATATTAATTAAGTGTTATATAGTTTTTCAGGTTTGTTCCAGAATTTGTTCTGGACCATCCGCCAGTTTAACCAGTGCTTCAGCTTCTATGAAATGCAGGGGTCCGGGAATTACGATTATGTGCAGCGGTTCACCAAAATCAAAACCGATCAGTGACCTGATATAATCCGCTTTTATAGAGGGATTGTCTGAACCAGCTCGTGCTATTCCGATTGAAACCTTATCTTCTATAAAATTGTTCCCGCGATTTTTATCAATTTCCTGCAATATTTCAAGCCCTTTATTAATGGTCATGTACCCCTTTTCCATATCAATATCAAGATAAACAAGTGTATGTAGTCCCTGTTCAAAATTGGATTTTATGGTATCGTAGGGAGCTTCAGAAATAATTTTTTTTCCTCTGCTTGTGGTATAGGAGAATGGTATTGTTGTGGATTTACCGAAGCGATAATTCTGCAATCCGGATAATCCACAAACAGCAGATGCAATAGATGCACCATGGACAACTGATGTCTTGATGCCTTTATCGATTGCACGGATCCTCAGGTCGACATGAGTGGTTGCGACCATGGTATCTCCACCTGTTAAAAATACAATATCCTTATCCAGTGCTTCATCTATCCAATCGGGATATTGTTCAACGTCTTCTCTTTTGAGAATGTGTACTTTTTTTCCATACAGTTTTTCCATATTCTCAATGGTCGTGCCAAAAAGATGTGATGTGTAAAATTCCAGATACACTTTATCAGCATTTTTAATGGTTTCCAGTCCTTTTACAGAAATATCATATTCATCGTAGAGTCCTAATCCTATAAATGTAAGCATGAATCGTTATTTTGATGGTTCACAAATTAAAGTTTTTGTATAGACCTCTTGGTTGTATTGTATTATATCACAATGTTTTTATAGAACCCTTAACAGTAGATTTTATCCATAGATATATATTGTAGATTCTATTATATTTATCAAATTTATTTTAAGGAGGACAAAATCAATGGCAGGACAACAATATAGTCAGCCGATGTATATAAACCCTAATAAACAGAGGTCATCAGGTAGAGATGCGTTATCAATGAATATTAACGCTGCAAAAGCAGTCGCGAATGTGGTAAGGTCAACCCTTGGTCCAAAGGGAATGGACAAGATGCTTGTAAATTCTGTTGGAGATATCATTTTAACAAATGACGGTGCTACCATTCTTGATGAAATGGATATTGAACATCCAACCGCAAAAATGATTGTTGAAGTTTCAAGTACACAGGATAATGTCGCAGGAGATGGAACTACGAGTGCTGTTGTAATTACAGGAGAACTCATGGATAAAGCCGAAGAAATGGTTCATAAGGGAGTCCATCCGACAATAATTGCTAAAGGTTACAAGATGGCAGCTTACAAAGCACAGGAAATCCTTGAAAACTATGCGATAACCACAACCAAAGGAGATAGAGAAGTACTTGAAAAAATTGCCAAGACATCTATAACAGGTAAAGCTTCTGAATCCTATGGGGATTATTTGCCAAAAATCTGTGTTGACGCGGTTACAGCAATTGAAGACAACGGCGAAGTAAATGTTGAAGGTAATATACTGATCACCCAGGAAGTTGGTGGAAAAGCCAGTGATACAGAACTTATCAGTGGAATCATGCTGAATAAAGGTCGGCTCCATTCCAACATGCCTAAAAAGATACAGAATGCAAAAATAGCTCTTGTGAATGCACCAATTGAGGTCGAAAAAACACATATCGATTCAAAAGTGCAGATAAGTTCACCAGATGAAATGTCAGCATGCACTGACAGAGAAGAATCTCAGCTTAAAGAAATGGCGGAATCTGTAATATCAAGTGGTGCAGACGCAATATTCTGTTCCAAAGGGCTTGATGACAGAGCAGTCCACTATCTGCAAAAGAATGGGATTTTTGCTGCACGCAGAGTAGGCAGTTCAGAAATGAAGAGCCTTTCACATGCTACAGGTGCCCGCCTTGTGCAGGATGTAAATGAACTCGAAGAAACTGATTTAGGTACCGCAGGACTTGTAGAACAGGAAGGGGAATTTGATAATACCAAAACTTACATCAAGGGTTGCCCAAACAAAATTGTAACAATCATAATCCATGGTGGCACAGAACACGTCACTGACAATATTGAACGAGCCATTGATGATGCACTTAAAGTTATAAAAGCAGTAGTCGAAGACGGCAAAATTGTACCTGGTGGCGGAGCTTCTGAAATTGAAGTTGCGCTTGGACTGCGTGATTATGCAGTGTCAATAGGAGGACGCCAGCAACTGGCTATTTCCGCTTTTGCGGATGCTGTAGAATCAATACCTAAATCCCTTGCAACCAATGCAGGATTTGATTCCATAGATTCACTTTTGGAACTTCGCACAAAACACAGCAGTATTGAAAATGCCGGCATCAACCTGAACACCGGTGAAACTATAGACATGTACAAGAGTAACATTGTGGACCCCCTTAGAGTTAAAACACAGGCTATCAAATCTGCATCAGAAGCAGCAGTAATGGTACTGCGTATCGATGATGTCCTGAGGTCGCAGAAACAGTCCATGCCAGATGTAAAACCTGAACACAATGTTAATACATATGAGGGAATGACTCCACCCCAAATGCCGGGTCGCAGATAAACCTGTATCAATTGGTTTGTAATACTATTACAAACCATAAAATTTTTTGTAATTTTCAATTGCCTTTTCTGCCTGTTTAGGGTATCTTTTTCTTAAGAATATGATGAATTCATCCCGTGATTTACACTCTTTAACTGTGTTAATTATTTTTTCGGCAAAACTTCTTGATTTTTCATCCGACTTTTTAATTTCAAAGGACAAACACAGTGCTTCTTTTGAGAAATAATTACGCCGAATATAGGGAGCAACTGAGCCGAGCAGTACATTGTTATCAAGTATGCTGTATGCCGGTATTCCTATTCTGTTTATCCTGTTATTGTCTGTTAGATTTGTAAAATTGTCACCTGAATAAGAATGCAGTTCAACATAGATACTTGGTTGATACTTTACAATAGTGTAAATTATAGTCATTCCCTGATGTTTATAATAATTTTCGTCAAGTGTTGATACATATTTTCCGCTATTTACTACTGGTATAGTTATCAATGTACCATGTTCAGGAGGGTTAATATTGTACAGTATATCAGAAGTATCTCGCCACTCGTCACCATGTAACCCTGCAACAAAAAGACGAACAGGATTACCATGTCCATAAACATTTACAGTCATAGAATCAATTATCTGATTTTTGAGCAATTATATATATTTCCTGTTTGTCAGGTTCCAGAACATCAAGGACCATCAACCCCATATCTTCCAGTTTTTCAAGTACATCTTTTCTTGTCTCAATATCTTTTGTTTTGATTACCTGTAATAACCTGCCATTGTTTTTCAATAAAGGTAGAACCCTTTCAAGTACCCTGACAGAATCCATGGGCTCAAGGGTCAGGTCACTTAGAATAACGTCAACTTTCTTGCCGGATAATTTATCCAGGGGTATCGTGAATATATTCCCGATAATAAAGGATACATTATTCTCTTCAGATAATACTTTTTCCAGTTCCGGTTCAAAATCACGGCTGAATTCTATACCTCTGATATATGATGCAATACCTGAAGCATATAACAGAAAACCACCTGCACTTGAGCCGAGGTCAAGAACATAATCACGTTTATGAATTAATCCTGTTTTCTCCTGTATGGACTGGAGTTTAAAATAACCCTGCGGTCTATCAAGTCCTTCCTCGACTTCAATTTTATTTTCAGGTTTTACATCCCTGGACGCTTTTCTAACAGTTATGCCGTCGATTTTTACCTTCCCACTGTTAATTGCCGTTTTTGAGCGTCCTCTGGATTTAAAATATCCCTTTTCAACAAGATATGCATCTAGTCTCATGTCCTTTAGTTCAGGTGTTATATAGTAGGTATATCTTTTGCAAAGTAGTTACATTTTATACCAGTAGAATCGAAGCAGAGGTTACAGGAAACACATCGAGCTGCTTCGCTTTCTCCCTTTTTAAGTTTAACTACAAGGTCAGGTTCACATATAAAAGGACGGCTCATGGAAATCATATCTGCATTATCAGCACTGATTAATTTTTCCATAATATATTTGGACCTGACACCACCAACAAGGATTACCGGTATATTTACAGCGTTTTTAATCAGTTTTGCATTTTTCTTGAAATATGCTTCCTTTTCTATAGAATCAATGTTTTGCTGTGACATTAGATGGGTTTCAAAAATCCCGCCACTGACTTCGATAGCATTAACTCCACTTTTTTCCAGTATTTTTGCAATTTGGATTGTATCTTTTATATCAAGACCTGATTTATCAGAACCAGAACCAAATCCATCGGTACTGTTTAATTTTACAGTTATAGGATAATCCATATCAAAAAGCATACCACGGATACGTTTGATAATTTCTACAATAATCCTTGTTCGGTTTTCGATTGAACCACCCCATTTATCAGATCTTTGGTTGGTGTAAGGTGATATGAAATTACTCAACAAAAATCCGTGTGCACAGTGTAGCTGAACACCATCAAAACCTGCAGCTCTGGCTCGCCTTGCAGCATTGGCAAAATCCTCTATTGTCTGGAGAATCTGTGGTTCAGTCATCTCAGCAGGTGTTATACCGGTCGCTTCATCGGTTACAGCAGATGGTGCAAGAGCCGAGTTATTATCAGAAACCATCGATTGCCGTCCACCGTGAACTATCTGAAGCATTATTTTGCTATTATATCTGTGCACCCGGGAAACTAAATGACTATATGGGTCTATAAAATCGTCTGTATAGATTCCCTGCTGATTGTGTGCACTTTTTCCTCTAGGGTTCACATACGAATAACCAGTAATTATAAGTCCGACTTCATTTCTGGCAAGATTCTCATATATATCTCCCAGTTTTTGAGTGGGTTTTCCGTTGCCTTCTGCAAGCCATTCATGGGTTGCTGAACGGACGAAACGGTTTTGTATTTCAAGGTTTGATATTTTTATAGGATCAAATAACATGGTAGTATCTGATTATTTGTAAATTTATAATTCTTTTTATACAAATCAGGACATACTTGCTAGATAAATTGGGATAGTTATATATTAAATAAATTCATATTTATTAATGGATTTTATAATCATACAAAGGGGGAATTATTTGGAGAAAGAAGCCTATGCAGCATCATTAGCTGCTATATCCAATATAAACAATATCACAAACGACAGAATTGAAGCACTGACAAAAAGCCATGGAATGACTAATATTGCAGCCATAAGTGCTGCAAATGCTATAGCTACAGAAGTACTCCGTGGAGTAAACATAATGCTGACTGATGAAAACATCGGTCAGTTGCAAGTAAACGATGTGTTGAGAAAAGGTGTTGAAACTGCGAAAGAGGCAGGGGCTGACGGTGCAAATGCCGCACTGTTTGCTGCTACGATATGTTATTTTGCAGGTTCAAATGCTCAGGCAGGTGTTCCAGCAGGTAACAGAAAACTCGGTGGACTGGCACGTATGATAGCAGGAGTGGACAGGTCGGGAGTAGCCGCGATTCCCACACCAAAATCAAACAATAAGGTTTCAGGCTTTGCTGCTGTACAGGCAATATATAATGAATTGGTAGAGGGAAACCTGACAAAAGTCGATGGAAGACAATTACCACTTGGAGTTGCCGGTGGACCTCTTTATGGTCATAGTCACCTTGGAGAAGATATAAGCTATCCGGAAATATCATCCAGAGGTGCTGAAATCGGTACAAAGGCTATGATGGACGCTCAGGCAGGAGCAGGAATGTCTCCAAACGGCATCATATCTGCAATACTCGGAGTAGCTGCTACCCTTGAAATAGTTCATCCAGATGCTGGTCTCGGTGAGGAGTACGGCGAATCTTTCAAGTTTAAAAGTGCCAATCTTGCAGGAAAACACGCAGCCAAAGTTGCTGGATTACCTGAAAAACTCCACATCAGAGGTACCGGTGAAGAATATGATACCGCGCAGCTTGTAGGTGATCTAGGAGTTATAATGAAGGATATCGGTGCTCCATCAGTAATCGGAATGATGTCTTTTGAAGAAATGCTTTCAGCCTTTGAAGAAGGTGTTTCTGGTTTCTCCGGTGGTCCTATAATGCCGCCACTGGGACATATAACGGCTGATTTAGTTATTGCTCTACGTGCTCTGATATCAAATAACGGTGATATCTCCAAATCAGCTGATATACTCAGAGATATTAAAAAGACACAGTGGTTAGAACCAGAACTGGCGGCAACAGGTACCAATACAATTGCAAGAAAGGTAGAACAGGTTCGTCGTGGTCCAATTACTGAGATAATGATTACCGCAACTGAAGGGATGCGTGCAAACCTTGTGCATACTATCGCTCACAGGTCTTATGAAGGGTTAAAATCCGGCAAATCACTCAAAGAAATCGTTAGCGAAATGGATGAAGAAAGAAAAGAATTTGTGGAGAAAAGCTGTGCACAGATGCTTGGTTCAATGACAGGGCATGAACTTGAAATCAAAATAACCAAATTGACCGGTGGGTGCCGGCGGGATATTCCCTTTGTAAAAGAATATTACGGATTTGATACTGACGCTGACGTAGAACTTGTAGTTGACGGTAAAAAGATTAACCTGTCTGGTCTGGCACAGAATGTCATTCCTGATGCCATATTTAACCAAAAACAGGATTTATTGGATGTTTTACCATTTGCTACCATTCCCATATCAGAACTCCAACTCTCCGGTCATACGATACTTTATATCACAGTACCGGCGGCAGTAGCTGCAGCAATGAACCTTATGGATCCAAAAGAAGCAGCCAAACAATCCGAAAACGCGGCGTCATGCACAGCAGCCATACCGGGTGCAAAACCCAAAGCCAAAGAAGTAGCAGAGCTTGCTGTACGAATTACTAACGATATGGTATAAATCTGCCATATCTTTATTTTTTAGGAGGATAAAAGTTGCTTTTAATGACGAATGTAGATAGTATTTCATGTGACCAGGTCCCGTACATTATTGATGAATTGTACAATAAATCCGCAAAAAACGTCCATGTAGTTCCTGCATTTACAAAAAAGGGCCGTCAGGAATATGTTTTTTTTATCGACGTACCTGAAGGTCATATGGAAAATATAGCAGAATTCATGGCACTTGAGACCGGTACTCTGGGTTTAAGAAAAATAAAAACCGAACATTATGTCTTTGATCATTATATACAGAATGTAAACCTGTCATTTGAAGACGATGAGGGCAAATCACTATGGAATGGAAGTATAGATGCTAAAATTGTTAAAAATAAACAGGGGGTACCACTTTCTGCAAGAGCTGAATTTGAACAACTTAAATCAGTCACTGACGATATTAAACAAAATGGGATTAATATAAGCATATATGAATTTAAAGAAATGGTTGAGCAAAAAGCACTCCAAGAAATTAAAAACTCTAACAAATTTGAATAAGTGAACTACCGCTGAGCTAAACAGGCTGTCCAACAATCCTTAATTAAGTTAGAATATTTAATTGCTTAAGTTTTGTAGATTTTTGTTATTCTACAATACAATGATTGATTTTCAATCAATCATTTGTATTATCCAGAATTTATCCATATTTTCCTTAGATTAACAGCAGCACAAACCAGATTAAATTCAGTTTTTACAGAATTTAACCCTCTTGTAATAAATTCTGTGAATCTCAAATTCTGCTTGTAATTTCCGATAGCAGGTTCAACAGTATGTTTCCTTTGTTCAAATATTACCTTTGCTTGTTCAGTTTTCATCTTATCTCTCAGATGATTGGATGAAAGCCATGTTAATAAATTAACTAATCTATCATTTATATTTATTTGCCTTATAGATAAAAATAAATTGACAGTAGTCCAGAATTGTCGGACAGTCTGTAAAGACATCGGGGTTTTCTTTACCTTTATAAAAAAAAGAAAAGATGGTTAAATCTGTCTTTTCTTCATTGCAATCCTTAGAAAATAAAACAGTCCTCCGTAAAGGACTACAAATCCAAAGATTGCCATTATTATGCTTTCTGTTGACAGCAATTATACCACATCCTTTCTAACTGATGTCAGTATAGCAGCCAAAACCATTCCTCCCAGCATTACAACCACACCGAGTGCTGCAGCCATTATGTCTCCACCATAGGGAGCCTGTAGGTTCGAAATTGTCTCTTGTATTATCAAAACCGACAATACCACCGGTACAAGGATTTTTATACTAAAGTTCCACCATTTACCGGCTCTTATATCGGAATATTCGTTTGCCCATTCTCTGATTTTGTCTGCTCCGAATATCCAGCCGATTGCCACAGCTTCAAGTACTCCAACAACCAGAAGTCCATAAACATTGATGAAATGGTCTATGATGTCCAGCCAGTAAAGACCACCACGAGTAGCGTAAATAAGACTTCCTGCAAAAGCTATACCGACTGTTATATTTACCGCCTTTTTTCTGCTGATTTCAAATTTATCCATTATTGCCGAGGAAAATGCTTCTACAAGAGATATCAGCGATGATAAACCTGCAACAGCTATACATACAAAGAATACAGCTGCTGTAGCAACTTTAAGCCCTAGCAACAGACTTAGAGCTTCTGGGAATACAACAAACGCAAGTCCGATACTGTCTGCAACCACTTCTTCAATACCCACTCCTTTAGCATGAGCCATGTATCCCAGCGTTCCAAACACTGCAAAACCTATCAGGAAACTGAAAGCTGCATTTGCCAGTGTGACAATGAACGTATTGTTGACAATATCGCTCTTTTTTGGTAAATAACTGGAGTAAGCTATCATTATAGCCATACCAGGGCTGAGCGAATAGAAAATTTGTCCAAAAGCGGCAAGCCAGACATCAAGGTTTAAGATGGCTCCAAAATCAGGTTTAAGATACCAGTCTATTCCGTTAAGTGCTCCCGGTAAAGTCAATGCTCTTGCTAGCAGGACAATTACAAGTACCCAGATAAGAGGTATAAAAAATTTGTTAGCTCTTTCAATCCCTTTCTGAACACCTTTAATTTCAATCAACCAGGTAATAAACCAGACTGCTAACAGACTTATCAAAATTTCAATCGGGAAAACACCGAGTTCCCAGGGTGAACCGGTTCTCTGCAATACAGAACTTATGAAATAAGTTCCAGTATCAGCAGCATTTGTCCATGCGAGAGTAAAAGATTTCTGGGTATAAAGCAGTGCCGCACTCCTAA
>NZ_JBKGYF010000022.1:0-24596 GCF_046546175.1 Methanohalobium sp.
ATGAAAAAACGAATCATTGCAATCCTTATACTATTCTTGTTCACCTGCATGATGTTCAATGTATCAGCAGATGCGGTTTATACTAATGATATTGATATCACCTCAGATAGTATTGATTTCACAATAAATGAAACATATACTGGTGATAACGCATTAAATATACGAAATGGTCTGGATGTTAACAACAATAGTAATATAAACAGTTCTGAAGTTGATAACTTCAAAGAAAAATATCTTGAATCCAGAAAATCGGAATATCCAGAGTATATATCCATAGATGATGGAAACGTTTCAATTAAAATGGAATCTGTGGATATGGAATTTAGAAACGCTGTAGGGGATGTAAATGAAGATGAATTACGCGTTATTACCGATATCAAATTCACTATTCCTTCTGAAATACCAGATGGTTACCATGAAATATGGATACAGGGTCATCCATCAATAGAAAATATGAAGATAACACTTCCAGAAGATGTAAATCTTAATTCTGTAAGGGGTCTTGGAAATACAGATAATACTACTGAAAACGGGAGAACAATTGTAGAAGGTAAAAGTGTCACACAGAGGTCAAATATGGGCAACACCACACAGTTTGATCATGCTACCAGTTTGGACATTTACAAAAAACCATTCTACGAAAACACATCCTTTATAATTTCATTGTTCGTTGTGTTGTTACTCCTAATCGCTTCAGCATCTTATATGATACAAAAGAACAGGGAATAAGAACTTGATATTTAAGGAGGCTTTAGATGGAAAAAAAAATTTTCATATTGATATTATTTTTCATAATAGCCTCTATCTGTTTATCTGGTTGCTCTGAAAAAAACTGGGTTAAACCTGCAAATGAAACAGTTTTAAACTTTCTGGATGATGTAAATAAAACTAACTTTAAAGCTGCTCACTCAATTTATGAGGGGGACAAATATCCATATTCGGAAGTCTTAAAACAAATATTCCGTGATGAAGGTTTTGTAAAAGATGGAATAGAAGATATTGATTTAAAAAACCAGAACGTTGGTGATAATAAAGCAGTAGCCACTGCACATTGCAGAATAACAGAATTTAATTTGAACCGGGAGAGAATCAATCCATCTGAAACAGATGTCCATTTTAAACTCAAAAAAAAGGACAATCAGTGGATAATCACCAATATATCATTTAAAAAACCCTATGAATTATCAAAAAACGATTCATCTGGATTATCTGCCAATGCCTCGGATACAAACGATGAAAAACCAAATTATGTGTTGTTTATTATTATTATTATCTTTTCAATACTTGGGGTTCTAATATATTCTAAGAAAAATAATAATTCTGAGTCTTCAAATACCCATAATGTAGATCTATCAGATACGTATCCACTACAAAAAGATACACTTGCTAAAGTAGTAAGGTTTGTACCATCGAACCAAAATAAACCCGGTAAAAAGTCAAAAATAGATGTCTGGGTGAAAAATTCATCCAGAAGACCTTATAACAATTTTAGAGTTGTAGCTGCACACTGTAATTCATTAAAAGTTAAAAACCCTACTTTAGATTTTGGGACAATAGCACCAGGTCAAACCGTGAAACAGACATGGGTTGTAATTCCTGAAGTTTCCGGTATAGTATCCATAAACAAACCGACAGTTGTCTTTGAATACATGGATGAAACGTATTCAGGAAGATTTGAACCGGTATGGATACGTGTCCAATAAATATCACAAGCAGTATAAAATATGTGTTTGAATGTCATAAAAATTCAATGGAGAAGGTAATATAATTGATGAATCCAGAGATAAAAGGGAATTAAACCAGATATTCATTGACAGGTTTGATGAACCAAAGCAGTATTCAATAGATATTGATAATGAAGTTGAAGATAGTTCAAATACCCCAGTATCCCCCTCTTTGGAAGGACAGACAAAAAACATTGATCAGAATGATGGGGCAGAAGACCTTACCGTCTTCGACACCGGATTGAATGTGAATAATCCAAACCTTGCAGTGTTGTATTACAAAAATCATTCATCCCACACCTGTAACAATTTGAAAATACCTGATTTTGAAAAGCCTGAAAGATTAACAGACGCCTTCCTATACTTGAAAAATAATAACATCTTTGATGATAGTCGATGTAATCTAATATCTGATATAGAAAAGGCATCAGAAAAAGACCTTTTACGCGTACATACAAAATCCTATATATCTTTCATAAAAAATTATTCCAGGAAGGGTGGTGGCTTTCTCGGTGACAGTACCTATGTAACAAAGGATACCTATGATGTAGCAAGAACCTCTGCAGGGGCTGCCATACGGTCTGGAAATCTTGTCATAGATGATGATTATTCATATTCTTTTGCTCTTTTACGTCCCCCTGGACATCATGCTGGTAAATCAAAGTATGGTGGATTCTGCATATTTAACAATGCAGCTGTGCTTGCAAAATACCTACAGCAGAAAAAGGGTATTGGTAAAGTTATGATTGTAGATTGGGATGCACATGCAGGTAACGGTACGATGGATATATTCTACAATAATCCCGATGTTATAACTTTGTCAATACATCGGTCACCCCATGATTTTTATCCCCGTACAGGTTTCATGTCACAGATAGGTGAAGGAGAAGGGGAGGGTTACAACATCAATGTCGAATTGCCGGTAGGTTCAGAAAATCTGGAATACAAACTGGCATTTGATGAAATAGTAATCCCTATGATAAAGCGCCATTCTCCGGATTTTTTGATTTGTTGCTGCGGGTTTGATGGTTATTATAAAGAAAAAACTGTCCAGATGAATTTGACTTCAAAGGGGTATTATCAGATGGTAAAAAGTATCAAATCCGTATATCCGGATAATTTTGTGATACTTATGGAGGGGGGTTACCACAAACACAACGGAAAACTTTGCCACAGTGTTATCAATGCTCTGCTTGATAGACCCAACCCGATTCATGATGATTTAAATTACACAAATTATGAAAAAGAAATTCAGAAAAAAGTCTACAATAAAGCTTTGGGAAACATATCCAAAGTCAAGGAGTTGTTTTCACTACCAGATGTTGATAATACTGTAAATTGACATCAAGTTAAAACCACCCAAGCAAAAATGTCTGAAAAACTATGATAGAACTTGCAAAATCTAACAACGGAACGGTATTCTGTGTACTGGAATTTCCATCAGAACTGGATAAATTGAACATCGATAACTTTACCTATTTCAATAAGCATCTTGGGATGTCTGATTATCCTAAGAACTTTAAAAGTTGGATTAACAGGCAAAACGCTGTATTGATAACTACATTATTCAACAATACAGTAATAGGCTGGACAATGGCTGAAAAGTGGAGTTATGCATCAAGTGATGGTAAACCTGTGTATGCGTTGCGCGGTATTGAAATATCGTCATCTAAAAAAGGGAAAGGATATGGAAGAACCCTCCTGAGAATACTATCTATGGTGTTGCCTGGTCATATAATAACAAAACCAGTAAACAAAAGTGCTAAAAATTTCTTTTTCTCTTTGAATTTTAAATATCCAGAAGAAAACAGTCCTGTAAATCTTGGAAACCATCCCGGGTATTTAATATTGCACGATAGTGATAAAAATAATTTGTATGATGAAAACGTAGAATTTTTGGCGGACACAATTACAAAGTGTAGAAACAAGTTATATTCTAAAAGATTTATTGAAAATCACGGATGTTGTACCTGTGAAACTCTTCATTCTGATTTTGCAATGGATTCCCAATATCAGGGCACATCAGAGACCTATAAACTTATGTCACCGTGTGTATGTGGGGAATTCAGAGCGAAAAGGTACAAAAACTTTGGCGGGAGAGATGGAGAATCTATAATCTGTTCAAATTGTGGCAAAGAACGTTATTTCCTCCCCGAATTCAAAGGTGAAAACTCATGATTGTAGAATTGAATATTGTGGTTTCCTCTAATTGGTTCAGTAGTAATAAATTATCTGGTTACTCCCAGAATTTCAGTTAAATAACAGAAGATTTTTAAGTGTTAACAGATATATACAGGATTTAAAATATATTTAGTTTTATATCAGCTGGTGTGAATATGGCTCAAGAACAGGGTATTGCTAAAGTAGATTTGCATTATATAACTAATGCAGTGATGATGGGAAATTCCCTATATTCCAACAACTGGGAAAAGGGAGTTATGTATCTAACCAATATTAACCTCTGGTTTTCAGTGGGAAATGGATGGGAAACAATACCTTTAAAAAATATTACTATGATTGGCAGGGAAGCTACCAGTTCAATAAAAACAAAGACTCAGAGAGCAACGGGTGCCTCAGATGTATTGATCATTGATTATGTTAAAGAATCACACCTTGTTGAGGGGACAAACGTTTCTTCGACGGCTCTTTTGGCTGGTAATGAATCCATTATAAACACTTTGAAGAATTACCTGCAGCCGATGTGTGGAAGTTCCCAGAAATCCCGTTCATTGTCCGATGTTGATAAAAAATTGTTGTATCTTCTTTACACGGGGGTTACTGATTTCCAGAAATTGGGTTTCCTTATAGGTGTTGATGCAGACACATTAACAAACAGTTTCAAGAACCTAAAAGATCAGCAGCTATGCGATAACGGTGGAACACTTACCAATACAGGATTGAAAAAGCTTCAGGAGATTATGTAATAATATCAATTTCATGTAATTAAAGGGGTACTCAAATATGTCCGAAGATTTACCACCATTTATGAATGATGAATCCCAGAGTCCGCCACCCATTGATGGTGGTGGCAGCTTTGCTGAATCCATGGGAGCTTTTGGAAAAATGTTAAAAATCCAGGAAAAAATCAGTGACCAGTTCCCAAAGTCCAAAGTACCATGGAGTGAAACACGAAAATTTCTGAAAGCTCATGATATAAACACCATAAAATCTACTCCCTTGTATAAATTCCATATGGACCTGTTTAAGAAAATAGGTCTTGGAGATATGCAGCTGGTATCCTATGCACCCATGCACTATATATTCGCAGTTCCCAACTGCCCGGTGTGCAGTCTTTACCCTGCACTTGAAAACCAGAAAGTATGTGTGGCTACATCGGATGCTTTGCACCGGTTTTTCACCGAAGACCTTGAACTTGAATGTACAGTTGAGGAAATCGAATGTGTAAAAGATGGTGATAAGCTCTGTAAATTCAAGGTCGACCTGCAGCCGATTTCTGCATATCAGATAATGCTTGATAGTTATGATAAACGGATACTACATGGTGAGCGTCCATCAGAAATTGACGAAGTGGATATACAGCAAAGGATTGAAACACTTACAGTCTACAAATTAATTGAGAACGGTAAACTTACGGATATTGGAGATGCTTATCTGCAATATGCTGGAAATATAGAAGTTGAAGAAAAAGAGTTTGAACCTCCCTGGAAGAAACAGGAGGAACTTGCTGAAATAGCGTCAAAGAAAAAGACCTTTGGTGCAGCTTTTGGTGAAATGGCGCAGAAAGTACAAAAAGAAGACAATTCTCAGCAGTCACAATCACAATCATCTGATACACAGGAAAAACAGGATGATAAAAAATCCGAAGAATCCAAAGAGGAATCCAAGGATACACAGAGTTTTGCTGAGCTCTTTGAAAAAATGAAGAAGAAACAAAAATAAAAAACGGTGATAGGGTTATGACTCGAAATATATCTGATGATTTTTGTGAATCACTAACAAATTTTTTAGGCAAATATATCCGCGTAATAACAGATAATGCTCATTATAGGGGATACTGTGAAAAAGTGGATTACAGTTATACTAACATTTTGTTAAAGGATGCAGTGCAGAAAACTGTCAACGGCTGGAAGCATATCAGTAATCTGGTAATGATAAGAGGTGAATCCATCGAGTCCATCTATATTGAAAAGAACTATCCCTTTGATGATGATGAAGACCTGATACTTTCAATCGAAAAAGGTGAAGTTGTACATGAATCCGAATCAGAAAATTAAATTCTTGGTGACTAATTATGGACGATGACAGAATACCCACCGGAATTGCAGGTCTTGATAGAGTTATAGAAGGAGGTGTGCGTGATAACACTACACTGCTAGTAGTGGGATCAAGCGGTACAGGTAAATCGACCTTTGCAATGCAGTACCTTATGTATGGTCTGGAAAATGGTGAAAATGCGTTATATGTAAGTCTTGAAGAACCACCAGAGCAAATCCTTGAAGAGGCGGAAAAACTCGGATTTGACATGAAAAAATACTACGAAAGTGAACTTTTCTTTTTCCACACAAAAGGAGAAGATTTTAAACAACTTGTAGAGGACCAGTTGCCAGCTCTGGTGGAAGCAAACAAGGATTTTTCTGTAAGAACCCGGGTTGTGATAGACCCATTGACACCACTTATCTGGTCTATAAACGACAAAAAGGAACAGCGTGAACTGATAACTAAACTTTTTTATACCCTCAAACAGCTCGGTGCGGTCCTTGTAACCACTGAAGAACATTCAGCACCCGGTGAAACAATCGGTGAAGATGTTTTGATACCGGTTTACCTCTCTGACGGAGCAATCCATTTAACCTACAGACCGATAGGAGGAGCATTTAACCGGTCACTGGAGATGATTAAAATGCGTGCAACCCGTCATGGAGAGGAAGTGTACCCCTATATCTTTGTTCGCGGAATCGGAGTGGTGGCAAAAACAACGCCTGTAATATCTCCAGAAGATGCTAACAAATATGACGGTATGTTTGATAAGGCTATAAAAACAGCAGCAGACCTTGGTGCATCGGAGATGTTTCTCGATAAAATACGTTATGTGAAAAAACACTGGTCGTATTCATTCTCCCCCAAAGAAACACTTCAAATGCTGTTTGAAACCTACGGTTTAACAAACGCAATTAAAAAAGATGATATATCAGGCACAGGAACTGATGATAAAGAGGCTACATCATCCACCCAAAACGAACAGTCTATTGATAAATCCACACAGCAAACTTCAGAATCATCAGATGAATCCAACAAGGGTTATGAAGATAGTGACGGCGAAGGTAACGATAAATTGGAATTGGAAGACCTCAGCGAACTTGAGGAATTAGCCAGATAAATCCTGAGTGTGGTAGATGTGGTGAAAAAGGTAAAAGAAGAACTTGAAGATGTGTCCCTTCTAAAATTCGCACTGGAATCCCAGCTTAAAAGGATGTATCAGATAAGCGATGTAGATGTAGTACTATTTGCAGGAGTAGACGGCAAAATCTATGCATCATACATACCCGATGATATAGGCTCAAGAATATTTGAATTTACCAATGTGATAAACAATAACCTTCAGCACATAAGCCAGCAGCTTGAAATAGGTCTCCTACAGTCAGTTGTAGAATATCAGTTTGGAACTGTCATCTTTTCATCAGTAGGTAGAGGGGCACTTTTAATCTCGTTGTTTACCCAAAAGGTGAATTTGACAGAAAATATGAAAATAATTGATACAACACGGGAAGTAATGCTTCATATATTCGAACAGAGACCGATGACCTCTGAACAGTTGTCCCAGTATTCTGAGGAAGTTGCAAACGAGCTTCGTGCCCTGTCAAAACGGGTGTTTGATGAAATGTATACGCAGTCGTCTGAATACAAGAAAAATATGGAAGTTCTTGATGATGTCAAATCCAAGATAAGCAATGTAATGGGTCGTGGTGAAGTGAACCAGGTATTGACCATGGCATTTAATGAAATTGCATCATCCCCCAAATGGATGACTGAAAACGAATGGATATTACTTGTTGATATGGTAATAGAGGACCAGATTCGTCCTTTACATGGAGATTATGTTGCAGATATGTGCAAAAACGATTGGCTCCCGGATATAAAACGTAAACTGGAAGCTTTTGTACTCTGATTGTTTATTGGATGGTGAAATCTTGAATACTGGAAATGATATAAAACTGGTTCCAGCCAGGTCTTCTGCTTATGAATCTACAACAGATAATTCATCTTGTAATCATGGTTACCAAAACCAGGATGAAGTTAATGAATCTCTGAAGGGTTCGGATAAAAAAGAACTGGAAAATGAAATTTTAGACCTCAAATCCAGACTTGAAAATCTGCAGCAATATGTTGATGAATGTACTGGGTCGAATAGTCAGACAATTTCACAGTTAAAGGATGATATTGAGGATAAAGCTGATGCTAAAGACTTTTACCAACTAAAAAATAATTTTTCTAGTTTTTCAAAGAGGCTTAAAAGACTTGTAAAAGAAGAGGATTCGCTGAATAAAAAAGGAATAGATCCGGGAAAAATACCACCGGACGTGCTTGAACTTACTTATGCAAAAACATTGAATGATTTGTTGTCTGCTATGTTGGATGTTTTTGGAAAACATGAGGTATCTACCATAGTAAATTCTGCAATAGGAGAAGTCAGAGAATCAAGCCCTGGTGTTGATTTTTTCAGATTTGAAAATAACAGGTTTGTGGTTAAAAAACTCTCTGAAGCGGTTGAGTCAAAACTAGTTTCAAGGAAACAGATACATGGAACTTATATCGAGCTTTACAATAAATTATCAGTGTACGTTCCGAGTTATGAAGGGCGAGATTTCAGGTCATTTGTGGAAACGGGCAGCCTTGAATATGCGGTTGACAAGGTAACAGCCTATGGAACAAGGCTGAATGAAATCGATAATTCACTTGTTAACTTGCAGGACAATGTTAAACAGATGTTTAAAGACCTGGAATCTGCTATAGAGGTTCAAAATAAGCATTCTGAAAACATAGATAACAATTCTGAAAACATTGATTTTGTTAAAAATCAGATTCAAGAGCTGACCAATGCGATAAACCTGCATACACGTGCAATCAAAACATTAAATGAAAAATTATCAAATTATCAATCTCAATCAGGTTCTGGGTCCAGTGATGTATCCGATAAGGATGTAAAATGTAATGACTCTGATTTAGAAGATAGGCTAAATGCCAAAGCAGAACGCAGTGAAATCATGGATATGAGTGAAAATATCCAGAATATGAATCTGGATTTAACCTCATTTAAACAGGACGTTTTTGAATCACTTGAAAATATACAATCCCAATTAAAAGGCAAAGTTGATGATGATAAAATCACAAAAATTGAAGATGAACTGTCTGATATCAGAATCCAGATCTCGTATCTACAGGAAACTCCTGTACAGTCAGATGTTAATGGTTCTGGAAATTCTGAATTAAATAATGAGGAATCTATTGTTTTTGAAACACTTAAAGATATGGAATCAGCAACCCTAAAAAAACTTGAGAAAAAGTTGGAATCGGATGGGAATAATATATCTGGGGATTTATCAGAAATTCTTGATGGTCTGGAAAATAAATTCTTTATATATTCCCAGAAGAAAGGCAGATATAAACGCTATTTTGTAAATACATAATATAAGGTCTGTCAGATGAATTATTCTAATCTGAATGGTTTTGAAATTTTACACAGAGCAGGTGATATTGTATATGCAGTTCCCAATTCCAGTGGTAGTATCGATGAACTGGATATAGATGTGGATATTAATAACGGATTCAGCTATTTTCAAAACAGGTTCGCTATACCCTATAGATACTTTTTAAAGACAACCATAGATTCAGGTCATAGGGTCATAGTAGCGGTTTCCCATCCAAATGTTCTTGCAGGTTTTGCCAGATTCGAGGAATATAATCCATACCAGTGTTATCTATTAAGAAGTATAGAAGTCAATTCATCATACCGTCAAAAAGGAATAGGAAAATCACTTTTGGCGATTGCTTTTGTTCACCTTGGTGCTCATGTAACAACAAAACCTGATAACAAAAGGGCACAAATTTTTTTCAAAAAACTCGGTTTTATGGATATAAGAACCTTTTCTGGATTTGGAAATGAAGAATTTCGTGGATATCTTATTTTGCCCAGTCACAAAGCTGTGAGTTTACTATGGAATCTTGTACAAAAATATCCAAGAGTTGTGTACCCTGAATTAGTTAGTTTATACGAAAAACTTCAATTCAAATTCTATCGTGGCAAACCTATAATGTCAGAGGATGTACATGAGTTTAAAAAACTTTTTAATAAATATAACAGTTTTCTGGATGACGGTAGTTTTACCAGAATGAATTGTCTTTTATTTGATATACAAAAAAAAGATAATACTTATCAGTAAATAAAAACAATTAATTTGATATAATCTATAGTTGGTAACACAATATTTGTTGCCTATATTCATATAAAATAATGATGAAATATATAACAAATTGATAACAAATACTCTGTGATTGACTATAAATCAAATCATGTATTACGAAGGAGGACAACAGGGGTATGTGAAAGCCAACGGTTTCTAACCGTTCTCTTTAAATCAAAACACTCAAAATTAATAATTTAGAGTTAAACTTAAACTTGGTAAATTGAAAATTTACCAATATCTTTAAACTACAGTTTAAAGAGTGGTTAAACATCCCCGTTGGTTATTGTTTTTTAACCATAAATCTTTTATCGTAGTTAATCATATTTTGATATGTGCAAAAACAATGCTTTCAGTATACAATTGCTTTGAGCAAGTTGCCTGATTAAGACATTGTTTAATTCAACCTGTTGTCTGTGTATCATCAAATTTCATCAGGTATTGTTTGGTGTCGAACACAAACAATGCGGTGCAGACAGAGATTTATCTTAAGAAAGTACTGGCGCTCCACAAGTGGCAACGTCAAGATGGATGACGACCACAGAACCCAACGGATTTATACGTTGGAGTACGTCAGTTAAGGTGATATTTCATGTATGATCTGATTATTATCGGAGGGGGACCTGCAGGAATTGCAGCTGGAATTTATGCAGTAAGATATGGGCTTGATACCTATTTACTGGAAAGAACTGCAATAGGTGGACAGATAGCATCATCGCCAGAGGTTGAAAATTATCCTGGTTTTTCATCAATCAATGGAATGGAATTAATGAATACCTTCAAAGCCCATGCTGAAAGTATGGATGTTCCAATTGAAAACAGAGGAGTTACTAAAGTACGTACTGAAGGGAAGAAAAAAATTGTCTCAACCGATGATAATGCGGATCTTGAGGCAAAGGCTGTTATTATAGCAACAGGAGCAAAACCCCGTAAGTTAGGAATACCTGGGGAAGATACGTATTATGGAAGAGGAGTTTCCTACTGTGCAACTTGTGATGCGCCGTTTTATAAGGGACGTGATGTGATTGTTGTTGGTGGAGGAAACACGGCAGTATCAGATGCTTTGATACTATCCAATGTTGTAAACAAAGTTTATCTGGTACACAGAAGAAATGAATTAAGGGCTGCAAAAATACTGGAAGACAGGGCACATTCAAGAGATAACATAGAGTTTTTGTGGGATACAGTTCTTGAGGAGATTAAAGGTGACAACTTTGTTGAATCAACGGTAATTAAAGATGTGAATAGCGATAAGAAAAAAGAAATTCCAATTGATGGTGTTTTTATCTATATCGGAATCGATCCCAATACAGGTCTGGTGGATGTAGAAAAAGATGAATCCGGATTTATCATTACCAATGAGTTCATGGAAACATCAATAAATGGTATATTTGCTGCAGGGGATTGCCGTAAGAGCCCTCTGTGGCAGGTTATCACTGCCGCAAGTGATGGTGCAGTTGCAGCTGCAAAGGCTTATGAGTACATTAGAAATAATTACGATCAATAATACTGGTCCAAGCGACAATCTATTATTGTTATAAATCATTTATTTATATAAAAACAGTCAAACATTAGTTGTTGCAACAAAGGTAGATAAAGATGAGCAGTATAGAAATTACTGAAAATTCTAGCGCTGAAGAGCTAGAGTCATTAGCTGTAGCGGTACATACCCTGATAGGAATCCCTACAACCATTCGCAGTAAAAATAAAAACGGAATACGTATGGAAAGAGGGGAAATAGTAGACAGAAACTATACAGGTCCCATCCTTGAGAAAGTAATTAAGCAAGACAAATCAAGAAGGGAGGTTCCTCAAGAAGGAGTTTATAAAGGAAGACCAGTTATAGTAACACCATTACATGCAAGTGATGGTACTCTTGTAGCGGTGTTGGGTGTCGTGGACCTTGTTGCAGCACTGGATATATTGTCTCTATTCAGTTCATATCCCGGAATCATTGATGAAGTTGAAGAAGCAAAAAAACGGGTCGAGGAAAATTATTGATTTCTACTGATTTTTAATTTTTATATAACGTAATTTTTGATATACTATAACTGAAGCTAATTTCACGAGAAATAGATCAGGAAGCCAACAGTTTTAACTGTTCTCTTCAAATCAAAACACTCTTAATTAAAAATTTAGAGTTAAACTTAAACTTGGTAAATTGAAAATTTACCAATATCTTTAAACTACAGTTTAAAGAGTCAGAGATTTAAGTTGTTTTAAAGATGTCTTTAAACTGGGTTTAAAGAGTGAGGAATGCGTCCAAACTTTAACAAACCATTAACGAATCAACAATAGCATCTCTGTTTAATAATTAGTTTAGATGGAGAAGTCTATAAAAGCTCAAAAGCTGATGAGATACGAGAACGATACACCAGCCTAAAATCGAGATCATAATCTAAATGCACTTGGTCAGCCAAGAAGCACCTCATGAAATCATCCAGGAAAGAACGCCGGTTCAAACGAGATTATGAACCATCGAGTTGCCAAACAGTTGGTCAGACGCGCTAAAGACACGTCCCGGGCTATAGCACTGGAAAACCTCAAAAGTTTTCGTCCAGAAGCCACGGTTGCTAAAGCGCAGAGAGGTAGGTTGGGTAAATGGGCGTTCTCTGAATTGACTGAATTCATCCTATACAAAGCAAAACTGGAAGGAATGCCTGTAGTGATTATCAACCCGATGTATACCTCGCAGCAGTGTTCTGAGTGAGGGTACATCGATAAAAACAACCGCCAGAAACAGGTAAACTACAGGTGTAAAAGATGCGGTCATAGAGACAACGCCGATTACAATGCTTCGAAGAATATTGCACACGGGGAGTTTTCAGCCATCCCAATGTCCACCGCTTAGCTTCTATTAGTCGAAGTTAAGAGATGGAAGGACAAGCTAACTGCTTCATTGGTTAGTAGCTGACTGGCAAAAAGTATCTTTAATAATGAAAACTACTTGAATTCAATGATATATGATGTAATGAAATTTTTCAAAAAACTTGATAACAAAGACATAAGGATATTGACAGGCATTGAAGTCGGGATGAAACATTATAAATGGGTTCCATTAGAAGAGCTTGTCAAGTATACCCGAATTCCGTCTGATGAACTCTATTATAAATTGGTCAAACTGGTAAAAGAGGGTGTTGTAATTGGAACCCGAACCCCTTATGAAGGATATCAGATATAT
The DNA here is from genome assembly GCF_046546175.1 of Methanohalobium sp. Taxonomy (NCBI): domain Archaea; kingdom Methanobacteriati; phylum Methanobacteriota; class Methanomicrobia; order Methanosarcinales; family Methanosarcinaceae; genus Methanohalobium; species Methanohalobium sp. The sequence goes on from NZ_JBKGYF010000022.1 coordinate 13,326, forward strand.
TTTAATGGGTATGATACACTTGCACTTAATACGCTTGTTAAAAGGGGGTCAATAAGTGCGATAGGGGATGAGATAGGCTACGGTAAAGAATCTGTAGTACATGAAGGGATGAAAGAGCCTGAGCTGGCTATTGAAGAACCTACAAATGTGGTTATCAAGTTTCACAGAGAAGGTATAAGTAGCTTTAAAAGTGTGAAAAGGATACGTAACCACCTTGTAGACAGGGAGCATTATTCATGGGTGTATGCATCCCGTCTTTCTGCGCAGCGTGAATATGAGGCGTTAACAAAACTGTATCCTGAGGTATCGGTACCAAAACCCATCGATCAGAACAGAAATGCAGTTGTAATGCTGTTTGCAAAGGGAAGTGAACTCACCAAAACCAAACTACTTGATCCAGATTGGTTTTTTGATGAAATCATGAAACAAATAAAAAACGCCTATTCACTGGGAATTATACATGCTGACCTGAGCGAATACAACATATTCGTCCATCCAGAAGGTGTTGAACTCATTGACTGGCCTCAGTACATCAGACCTGACCATCCACATATTGATGAGCTTTTAAGAAGGGATGTATCCAATGTATTGACCTTTTTTAACCGAAAATATAAGGTTGATAAAAACCTAGATGATATTATAGACAATATCAAAAACGGTAATCATTCAAATAGATAAACAATGGGAAAATAAATTTATAGTAATCATGGGAAATAAAACTGACACAGTTATAATATACGGTATTGATATAGCAAAGGGTTCACCCAAATCAAAAGAAGTACCAAAATACTCTGTTGCTGTACTAAAAGACGGGGAATTTACCCATTATACAATGGTTCATCGCCATAAAATTCTGAGGATGATTCATAAAGACCGCCCGGATATTATAGCTCTTGATAATATCTTTGAGCTGGCGGAAAATAAGAAAAACCTTATCCAGTTTCTAGAACGGTTACCAAAAGGGGTTAAACTTGTACAGGTTACAGGGGGTTTGCATCCAAAGTCTCTTGTACGTCTTGCCAATGAATATAATCTAACACTTAACCAGTTCGATCCGAATGAAGAAGCAGAAGTCTGTGCACGTCTTGCAGCAATGGGAGTGGGTTCTGAAATATCTTTATTTGAAAATATAACAAAAATCAAGGTGAGCCGTGCAAGGTCTCTGGGTAGAGGTGGCTGGAGCCAGAACCGTTATAGAAGAAAGGTCCATGGTGCGGTCAAGGAAAAGAGTCGGGAAATCGAATCCATATTAAAAAACTTTTCAAAGGAAAAGGGATTTGCTTATGATTCCAAGGTGACCAAAGGTTTCGGAGGATATGTTAGGTGTGAGTTTACAGTATATGCGGGACGTGATGAAGTACCTGTGCGTTCTACTGTAGGGGGAGATGTACAGGTGAAAGTAAAGGGTGTTGAGCGCGATAAAATAAAGTATATTCCTCTTGATAAACATGATAAACAGAAAAGAAAATTTACAATTGTTGGCATCGATCCAGGAACAACTGTAGGGATTGCGGTTTTGTCACTGGATGCAGAACTTTTGTATCTGAAAAGTTTCCGCGGGATATCCCATGATGAAGTTGTAAAACTGGTTTCTGAATATGGTAAACCTGTTGTTGTGGCAACAGATGTAATACCCACTCCTAATTCGGTTGAAAAAATACGCCGCAGTTTCAAAGCGATTGAAGGTAAACCAGATGCAAGACTGTCTTCAGAAGAAAAAATAGCACTGTCAAAACCCTATGGATATTCCAATGACCATGAACGGGACGCTCTTGCAGCTGCGCTTTATAGCTACAGAAACCACAAAAACGTATTTTCAAAGGTTGAAAAAAGAACACCATCTGATATTGATATTGACCAGGTAAAATTAAATGTCATGTACGGTGACACTATCGAGGAGGCTATAGAAAAGGTAAAATCACCAAAAGAAGAGGATAAATCCAAACCTGAATCAGTCAAAAAACAGCAAACTGTTATTGAAGAAGGAAAACCTGAAGAATATCAGAAACTGATAGAAACCATCAACCGTCAGAAGTCACAGATAAAACATATGCAGGATTATATCAACCAGCTCAAGAAAAATAATGAATTAAAAGATGAAAAAATCTCCAAACTGGAATTCAAGATTGATAACCTGTCAAGTAAAAGAAATAAAGAAATCAAAAAAGACAAAGAAATTAAAATCCGTGATAATAAGATATCAAGACTCAAATCTGAACTCAAAAACAGAAGAAAATCTCTTAAAAGGTTAAAATCACAGATTAATAATCTCAAACAAATACGTAAGATGGAAATAAAGGGCGAAGGTATACCTGTTAAAATTGTAGCTTCATTTACAAAAGATGATATATCAAAGACAAAAGAACTCTATGGACTTAAACCCGGTGACCTCATATATCTGGAAGATGCAAGCGGAGGAGGTGCATCAACAGCTTCGATGTTGATAAATGCAGGTATAAAAGCAGTTATTGTGTCCAATGACCTGTCACATGCGGCATATGAAACGTTTTTTGAAAAAAACATTCCTATTTTAAAAGATATATCTATCCAGAGGGCAGACGATTTTGCGATAGTCGACCCTGATGAACTTGAATCCGCGATGTCTAAATGGAACGAGTTCGCCAAGGAAAGACATATGGAAGAAAAAGAGAAGGAATTTATGAACCTTGTCAACGAGTACAGGAGTGAACGCCGCAGGGGTCTGATTTAATTTAAGCTTTTATTTTCTGTCAAAGTATATATTTCTTCCTTTAATACTCAGAGGAAGTCCATAGACCATATCGGCATCGATTAACCCGGAATTCTTTGCAGCTACACCGATGGTATACATAACCCTGTTATCGATGCACAAATCCTTGGCTTTGGCTGTTGCAGCACCTACTGCAATTCCAAGATCTACAAATTTTATGGAGCATCTTGGCCCTGTAAAATCAGATGTACCACTGGTTCCTTCCTGTATGTATTGTAGCATATCGGCACATGTATCGAACCCACACGCACCGCAGTCAAGGTTAAGGGCTTTTGATGACTTTAAACCAATTAGAATTACAGAATCAGAATCCCTTACATTCTTTGCGTCTCTTTTGAAAAATTGAAATTTTTCATTTCTTGTATCAGCGATTTCTTCCATGGCAACAGCAAGTTTTTCGGTATCTGATTCATCCAGGAGGGCAGTTATAAGGTCATCCTGTCCTTTTGCTTTCGGAGCTGTTCTTGCTGCTGTCAGAATTTCTCTGGCAAAAATGTCTATATATTCGGATTCTGGATTCAACTTCATAAGATATCATCAGTATCCATTATTTTAAAGATTTTTGTATCCAGTGTCATCAAACAGAAAAAATGTATATGATGCATGAATATTTCGTTTCAATGATGCGTTCGGTATTAATCCTTTCAGGTGGTCAGGGAAGGCGTCTCGGGTATATGGAAAAAGCATTGATTCCTTTTGGAAATAACACCCTCATAGAACATATCATAAAGTCCTTTGAAAATTTAATCGGTGACATAATAATTTCTGTACGAGATGAAAAACAGAAAAAAATCCTTGAACCGTACATTGGGCGTCGAACAATAGTAACCGACCGGTACAAAGGAACAGGACCACTTGCCGGTATGCTGGAGGGTTTCAGGGCAGCAAAAGGGGAATATGTATTTGTTGTTGCCTGTGATATGCCGTTTATCAATGCTGATGTTATAAACATGCTGTTTGAATCTGCAAATGAACATGATGCAGCATTACCGATCTGGGATGATGGAAATGTGGAACCCCTCCATGCGGTATACCGGAGACAAACATTTGTAGTTGAAATAGAGGAAGCTATTAAAAGAAATGAACGGTTTGTACTTGCACCAGTGCATCACCTGAATGATATAATCTATGTGGACATGGATAAAATCAGGAATTTTGACCCTGAACTAAAGACTTTTTTAAATATCAATACATTCAAAGATATTTCAAATATTATGGAAAACGATGTGGATTAAAATTTATTTTGCAAATCGTTTTATGCAGAATAAAGCTGTTATCAATCCCATAACAGCGTGGACTACCCCAAATCCGGGTGTTTCAACGTCCGGATGTTCGGGTTGCTGGTTCTGGTCATCCGTATCTTTTGATTGGGTTTCTGTTGTTGATTTCATTGATGAATTGTTGTTGATTTCCTGTTTTTCAAATTTTTTCAAACCAATATCATTGTTATTATTGGTTCTATTGTCAAATGTTTGATTCAAAAGTGATGAATCCTGTATTGATGACAGATATTCATAGGCTCTCAGAGCATCAACACTGCCATGACCATAGGTATAATCATATCCTTCAACACCCATATCTACTGCTGAATAATACATAGCTTCACGGATACCCTTACCTGTCATGGATGGAAAACCGCTCCACAACTGTGCTGCAACAGCGGCGATGTGCGGTGCAGATGCACTTGTACCGTAAAATTTTTCGGAAAAACCACCGGCACCTGAAACCCTGATACCGTTTACACCAACTACATCTGGTTTGGGTCGTGTTTCATGGTCAGGATGATATATAGTAACTGGACCCTGTGATGAAAATGGTTCAATCTGGGTTTCTGTGTTAATAGCTCCTACCGTAACAACATCATGTACTGCAGGATGACCATAAATAGAGTCAGATGCAACAACATTCTGTGGTAAAATCTGGGAGTTAAACTTTGTTTCATTGTTATCTGTGTATATATACAATTCCAGAACTCTTTTACTGGCTTCACTATTGTAATTTTTTATACTAATCTCTGCACTAATTGTTGATTCTGTGGGATTGGTGTAACTGATGTATTCAAGTGGGTCATCATTCCCGTCCTGCACATTGGTGCTTCTATCAATCATTTCCCAGTTATCGGTTTTGAACAAGTATAAATCATAATCGTTGGATGAAGTGCCAAACCTGTCGTTCCACTGTAAAACAATATCAATACTTCCATTTGGAGCTATACTTATTTCAAAGGATTCATTATGGAAATCAAGTTTGTTTCCCCTATAGGTCCCCTGGTAATGGTTTTTACCATCATTACCTGCAGCTGTAACATACACGATGTCATTGTTTTCCACAGCATTTGCGACATGGGACGCAACTATACCATCTTCAAAGAAGGGTTCTCTTTTCCAGCCAATATCATCCACTATAACTTTACATCCAGCGTTTATGAGTGCATCAACAGCAGAATTAAATTCCAGGATGTTGTCACCTGCACTATGAAAGTATAACTCTGCTTCAGGAACCATATCATGGATTATTTCAAGCATTGCTGTTCCTTCTCCCCTACCGCTGGAATCATTCAATACGTTAAGATTATCAGGCAGGTCTCCTGAATCCAAAGATTCATTCATGCCGTCCACACTATCAGAAATAACTCCTATTTTGATTTCTGAGCCGTCCTGACCGTGAATTTCTCTGACTTTATCTGTGTTATGGATATTATCCCCACCTGTTACAACAGAACCTGTTTTTACTTCAGGGGGAATCACTTCTCTGATAGCGTAAACGGAGTCCAGTGACGCCAATTTTTCCAGGTTTTTTTGATATATCCAGCCGACAATAATATTATTTTTAGAGTCGATGTTAGTGGTTTCATTTACATATGTTTCAATAGATTTGAAATCCGATGATTGTTTTAAATAAATATATACGCAAATGCGATTGTTATTGGTCTGGTTTTCCTTGCTCAATAATTTAACAATCGGTGTGCTGCATTTTTCTTCTATACATGAGATGTTGTTCTTTTTATCCTCTACAGCAACCACTTGCTTTGATTTTGAGATGAGCTCTTTATCGACGCTGTTATAATTGTTATTTCCAGAACTGTCGGTATACAGTAAAACACCTGTAGATGACAGAATCAAAATTAAGATTATAATATACAATATACACTGTTTGGTATTGACCATTTCATCCTGTTTCCCCACAGGTTATAATAATCAGTTTGTAAAAATAACTTTTTGGAAATTTAATTGCTGAATTGTATTACTGAGCTGTGTTAAGGAGGATTGTTCAGCGACTCAATTATGCCGTTGAAAATTTTAATGCCGTTATAAAATTTAAGGCTGGAAAAAATTGTGCAACGATTATTATATATATACACGTTTTCATAGTAAGGAATGGATATAGGTAATAATTGATTTTCTATATCCATTCTAGCAGGTAGAGAAGCGTTTCATCCAGCCAGCGGATTTGAATGGGGGCTTATCCGCGGGTTGAGGAGTGGGGGCCATTCAACGATGCTTAACTACCGTTTTTCCGTTTTTCAATACCGAACTATAGATTCTATTATCCGACTCTACCTGTTACAATCTTGAATATTTATTTAAAATTTTATATAAGTGCTCTTCAATAATATTATATTATTAATTTAATATTATATTACTGATATACAAAATATTTGTATATCTATGTAATGGTTAAAGAAAAATAGTAGCTCATCGATTTATAAAATCTGTATATACATAACCACCAATCCAATACCCTGCCAGCCCGATAATAAAAGTTCCGGGTACATAGATAAAAGAACTGGTAGACCCAGTAAAAACTAACCATAGATTAACACCTGCAAGATATACAACAATAAACAATATAAAACAAATTATCTGAAATTTTTGTTTTGTCATCATCCGGTCACCATCCATCTTTTTAAATTATATACTGGTCCCCATTATCAGGTGCATGGGCTTCTACACCAATCTCATCCTCTATCCACCTGGCAAATCCTTCTGAGTTGTCACCATGCATTGTTATGACCTTTTCTGTACCTCTATCGCAGAAATTTCTGACCAGTTGTTTGAGCTCTCTATCACCGCAATGTGCTGAAAAATCGTACTGTTCAATTTCTGTTTGCAATTTCTGGGTAGTTCCATTGTTTTCTATAAAACCGCTTTCAAGGGCAGACCTGCCGTTGGTTCCTTCTACTTGATACCCTGTAAGCATGACCTTGGATTTTGGATCTTTGTAGGTCTTATCCAGATACTGCAGTACAGGTCCGCCGTTTAACATCCCTGCGGTTGTGACAATAACAGAGGAATCTCTCGGTAACCTGTCGCGTTTTTTTCCTTTAACAACAGATGCGTTACGAAATGCCTTTTTAAGGTGTTTGATGTTTCGTATATAATCTGGGTGTTTTTTCATTATGCTGTAGGCTTGAAGACCCATACCATCAACATGGGTATTGATACCATACGAATCCAGCAGCATGAGTATTTCCTGGGTTCTGCCGATTGCAAATGCAGGGATGATGACATTGCCCCCGATATCCAGTGTATTTTTAACAGATTCTATAAATGCAGATTCCAGTTTTTTTCGGGGAGTATGGTTTTCTCCAAAATATGTACTCTCAATAATAAGGGTATCAGCTTCTGGAAGTTTATCAGCACCAAACAACAGTCTTGTATCCAAGGTGTTGATGTCTCCTGTATATAGTATACTTTCTCTTTCTTCTGTTTCTATATAGACAGATGACGAACCAGGAATGTGCCCTGCATCAAATAACTGGACATTATACCTGTTTGTTGTAAATTCCATTCCAGTATCTACTTTATTTGTTCTGTGCATGAAATGTTTTAAGTCTTCAATGTTATAAGTCGGTGGCAGGTTACTGTATTCTGCAATTTTTAAGGTATCTTCAGCCAGCATTTCTGTGAAATCTGCAGTAATCGGGGTCATGAATATTTCAGAATTATCATGCATCAGATTTGTGAGGGCTCCGCAGTGATCCAGATGTCCGTGGGATACAATCACTGATTTTGGGTGAATATTGTTTACAGGATACTGTGTAACTTCACCCGGTTTCATACCATAATCGATTAATATCTCGTCATTAAGATAAACCGCAGAACGCCCTATTTCCCTGCAGCCACCTTTAAAATCCAGCTTCATTTCAACCCTCAAAGATGTTAGACTACATATTCCTGCCAGTTTTTGATTTTTTTAATGGAGATATTGGTCATTTTGGACAGCTCTACAGCATCGGCATTTGCCAGTTCACCTACACTGGAAATCCCTGCATTTTCCAGTTTCTCAGCAGTTACTTTACCAATACCATTGATTTCTGTTATTGATTTTGGGCTTTCGGATTTTGTACTTTTTTGTTTATTTTTATTATCTTCTCTCTCTTTCTGCCATTCTATGAAATTACAGTGTGGGCAGCCAAGATTCCACGGACGTTTACCAGGTATATTCACCCTTATGTGGTTAATACCGTGCTCTTCACACACTTTATCTGTTACGATGATCTGACCGCTTTTTGGAAGCGGAAGTGAAAATGTACAATCTGGATATCCGTCACAACCTATAAAACGGGACCCTCTTTTAGACCGTCTCACCATCAGTCTGGACCCACATTCAGGACAGGTACCTATTACCTTATCTTCCCTGAGACCATTTCTAAGAGACTGGGTAATATTGTCTTTATTGCTCTCCAGTTCAGAAAACATGGATTTTAACATATCTCTTGATTCTTTTAGAACCTTACTCTCTTTGATTTTTCCTTCTGAGATTTTTTCCATGTCCCCTTCCAGTTTGCTTGTCATCTCATGTTTGGTAATGGTTGGAGCATAATTTTCAAGGGCATCTATAACAGCAAATGCTGTTTTTGTGGGTTGAAGCGGATTACCATGCACATAGGCTCTTGAAAACAGTTTACTGATGATTTCATGTCTGGTGGCTTTTGTACCAAGACCAAGTTCTTCCATGATTCTTACCAGACGTCCCTGTCCGTACCTTCCGGGTGGCTGGGTTTCTTTATCAACCATTTTTGAATTTTTAACTTCCAACTGTTCATTCTCTTGTAATGGTGGTAGTATCTTATCTTCCGGAGAGTTGTAGGGATAAAACCACCTCCATCCCGGCGATACAAGACGTGCACCTTTTGCCCTGAACTCTTCACCGCCAATATCAAACTTAACTTTCATTGTTTCCCATTTCGCAGGATCTGCAAAGGTAGCAAAAAATCGTCTGACAACCATCTCATATATTTTCCACTCATCTTCATTGAGTTCTGATTTTTTGGCAGCGGAGGTAGGGTAGATAGGTGGATGGTCATGAGTTTCTTTTTTACCTCGTGTTGGAACAAGGTTTTGTTTTTTCAAAAGGTTCTGTGCATACTGTTTGAACTGACCTGATTTGAACATCGCTATAAGGTTACGCAAGTCCAGTGAGTCAGGATATACGGTATTATCGGTTCTGGGGTAGGATATATAACCGTTTGTATACAGGGATTCTGCAATTCTCATGGCGTTTGACGCTGTAAATCCGATAGAGTTGGCGGCACTGATAAACTCAGTGGTATTGAATGGTGCAGGAGGCCTGTCCTGTTTTGTTGATTTTTCAACATTTGTAACCAGGGCATTTTTACAATCTTTAATCTTTTCAACAACTGAATCAACTTGTTCTTTATCCCAGAATCTTTGGGATTTATGCTGGCTGACAAATTCCTCTCCGTCTGAATTGGCAAGTGTAGCATAAACTTCCCAGTAGGGTTCTGGAACAAATGCTTCCCTTTCCTTTTCCCTGTCTACAATCAGAGCAAGGGTTGGTGATTGAACTCTTCCAACGGACAGGAACATTTTTCCAAGCCGTCCAGCTGAGATTGATATGTAACGCGTGAGAGAAGCACCCCATACAAGGTCTATAACCTGTCTTGAATGACCGGCATCGGCAAGATTGAAATCTATGTTAACAGGATTTGAAAAAGCGTTTTTGATTTCTTTTTCAGTAATTGCACTGTACCTCACCCGGTCAAAAGGGATATTCTGATTAATTTTTTGAATTATCTCCAGTGCCTCGACACCGATAAGTTCTCCTTCACCATCGTAGTCAGTTGCTATTGTGACTTTATCTGCTTTTTTTCCAAGTTTTTTAAGTGCAGCAACAATTTTAACTTGTGTAGGTTTAGTTATCAGTTCTGCATCGATCAGGTCTTTTGCATTTACCTTTTGCCAGTTGTTATATTCTTTTGGAAAATCAAGCTCGACAATGTGACCACTCAACCCCATGACGACTTTCTCATCGTCATCTTCTTTATATTCATATGTATCAACCCCACTCACACGTACTTTTTTGGGTTTTTTCGGTGCAAGGATTGCTGCTATTCGCTTTGCTGCAATATGTTTCTCTGCTATTATGAGATGCATCGACAATCCCGGTTTAATTTTTTAACATTAGATTTAGTTTTTTGCTATATGTTTAATATTTTTCTAAGTACTCTTTACTTTATTGTAGCTTTAATTGATTTTATTTAAGTTTTACCGGACTGAAGTTTTTATTACTGACATCCAATAAAGGATTTAGAGGAACTCGAATGCCTTTTCTACAGCTTCTTCGGGGCTGTTTACTTTATATGTACCTTCTATGTTCCATTGACATTCCAGTACAACAACTTTTTTACCCATTTTCAAAGACATGGCAATTTCTGAGAGCGTACCATATCCTCCGGATACAGCGATTAATACATCTGAAGACCTTGCAATCAGTGCGTTTCTTGCTTCACCAAGGTCACTTACAACTGAAATATCAATATAGGGATTCGCATCCTCACGATTTTTTCCGGGTATTATCCCCAAAGTAGTACCGTTTTCTTCATTAGCTCCCTTAGCAGCTGCTTCCATAACACCTCCAAGAGCACCACATATCAAAACTGCATTTTTTCTGGCTATTCCTCTGCCGACTTCTTCTGCGAGTTTGAAAATCCTTTCATCGCATTCACCTGCTCCAATAACACCTATCTGTGGTTTGTTCATAGGTTCTTATCACCTGGTTAACTTTATTAAGAAATATAAATCTGTTATATATTTGAGCGTGACCAGAAACTATAAAATCGCTAATTGTCAATAATTTATAAATATTTTCATGTTACATGGTAAATTATGTATCAGAATTTATCGATACGGATTACACCTACATCTGACCAGGAAGAATTATTGTGGGCACTGTCTGAGAAATGCAGGTTGATGTACAACTTTGCTCTCGCAGAACGAAGAAATGCCTACTGGAACAACAATAAACAGCGCTGTAAATATTGCTAAAAAAGAAATGCCTTTTTCTAGCACAGACTACAAAGGTAATCTCAAAGAACCTTTGCATATTGCATATTGCATATTGGAGGCACAATAACTCAAAAATAAATATGCAAACGAATTAAACGAGAAAGATGATACTTTCTCACCTGAGTTTACATGATTTTATGTAAAGTTAGGAGTGCGGGTAATAGGGGAGATAAGTATAGTCATCGATTTATCACTATTGCAGAACATGCA